>JAPLDC010000280.1 GCA_026391935.1 Bacteroidota bacterium
CTCGTTAAAAAGATTGTCGATATTAAATTTATTATTGTTGAAACTGAATTAGACGCCCTGCTTCTCGAGAATAACCTTATTAAAAAATACCAACCCCGCTATAATGTTCTTTTAAAGGATGACAAAACATATCCATGGATCTGCATCAAAAATGAACGGTTTCCTCGTGTTACCACAACACGGTATGTAGTGAAGGACGGTTCCAGCTATTACGGACCTTATGCTTCCGTAAAAGTGATGCACATGGTGTTGGACCTTATCCGGAAACTTTTCAAACTCCGCAATTGCAATTTGAATTTGAGCGAGAAAAATGTTACAGCAAATAAATTTAAAGTTTGCCTCGAGTACCATATCGGAAATTGCAAGGCTCCTTGTATCGGAAAAGAAACGGAAGAAGAATATAATACAACAATACTCGCCATAAAAGAGATCATTAAAGGAAACAGCACAGTTGTTGCCAAACATTTAAAACAGCAGTTACAACAACATGTCGAAAAACTGGAATTTGAAAAAGCTGAATTGGTGAAAAAGCAAATTGATCTACTAGAAAATTTTCAGAGCCGCTCTACCGTTGTCAACCCTTCTATTACTGACGTAGACGTATTTTCAATAGTAACAGATGAAAAGAACGGATATGTCAATTTTTTAAAAGTGATAAATGGCTCCATCATCCAAGGACACACTATAGAGCTGAAAAAGAAATTAGATGAAAGTCCGGAAGAGCTTTTAACGCTCGCTATAATTGAATTACGTGAACGTTTTAACAGCACTTCAAAAGAGATCATCGTTCCATTTAACATCGAAACAGAATTTCCTACACTAACTTTTACCGTTCCTCAACGTGGAGATAAAAAGCATTTACTGGAGCTCTCTGAACGAAATGTTGAATACTATCGCAGAGAAAAAATAAAACAAGAAAATCTGGTAGATCCCGAGCGACATACAAAACGGATTTTAGAGCAAATGAAAAAGGATCTGCATCTTACAGAAGAGCCACGACACATTGAATGTTTTGATAATTCAAATTTTCAAGGAGCCTATCCCGTTGCTGCCATGACTGTTTTTAAGGATTGTAAACCCAGTAAAAAAGATTACCGACACTTTAATATCAAAACAGTTGAAGGTCCTGACGATTTTGCATCGATGGAAGAAATTATCTACAGAAGATATAAGAGGGTTTTGGAAGAAGAACAGTCAATGCCGCAGCTAATAGTTATTGACGGAGGAAAAGGGCAATTAAGTGCTGCATTAGAAAGTATAGATAAATTAGGATTAAGAGGGAAAGTGGCTATTATCGGGATTGCAAAAAAATTAGAAGAGATCTATTTTCCCGGAGATTCAATTCCTTTGTATTTGGATAAAAGAAGCGAGACCTTAAAAATAATTCAGCAGATTCGAGATGAGGCACACCGCTTTGGAATCACACACCATCGGAGCAAACGCGACAAAGGAACACTTAAAACAGAGTTGACAGAAATAAAGGGCATCAGCACAAGCACTTCCCAAAAATTATTATCACATTTTAAATCAGTAAAACGTATAAAAGAAGCAAGCGAATTGGAACTAGAAAAGATCATAGGAAAAGCAAAAGCGAAACTTGTTATTGATTTTTATAAATAATTATTTCTAGGTTGTCGTAATATAAATTGCCCTTTCCGGGATTCCAAAAATAAATTTTCAATTCATCATTCGCATCTCCAAAAGGTGGCAACACAAATTGAAATTCTTCCTTTTGAAAATTTTCGGATGCTTTGAAGTAATCTTGTAATTTATAACTTTGGTAGTGCGAAGTCTCCTTCCCATCAGAAACTGAAACAACCAGCTGCAAATTGCTACCAGGATACTGATCCAGAATGTCAACACTGATATAAATTTTTGCATTCGGGCATTTATTAATCTCGTTGGCATGCAAAATAAATGAAGAACCGAATTCCTTTGAAGAGTCGAGGGCACAAACTGTTGAGCCTGATAATTCATTAACCTTTAGGATTTCATCTCCTTGAAAATGCTTGTCCGGTTGCTCACTTTCAAAAGCAGCACTTGCTTTATAAATTATTTTTTTTGAGTCAAGGGCTAAAAACTCCTTCAACGTTTTAGATTTTTTTTGTGAGCTCCTTTTATAAATTGTTATTTTCCCATTATCTGCAATCGGCTCAATGAGAGATGAAACAATAGGATAATATCTCAATACATCTGAAAACAAAAAGATATCCTGAATGACCACATAATTCCATTTAGGAGATAACAATGCAACCGCAGCGTTATCACGGCATGTTTGATAAACAGTATACCCCTTCCTGTTCATCATATACAATGGAATGTTTGTGGAATAGGAATCGATGACGAGCATTTTTGCATCTTTCGGAATATGCAGCAAATCAAGATATTTATCAGCCAACATAAAATTTCTTTGAGTAATTTCCACTCTGTCCCAGGAACGGAAAGAGTATCGTTCTCTTTGGTTCCATTTCGAATCGGCGAACATGAACATCACAGAAACACAAAAAACAGCGAAAAGGATAAGTTTGCTTCGTTCTGTTTCCGCAGGAATATTGCGAATGCAGAGCAGAAAAAGTAAAACAACAGGAATAAAAAGAGAATCAAGAAAATAATAATCATGATCAAAATATTGACACGTCATTAATAAAAAATAGAGAATAGCACCGCCACCGCAAAGAAACAAGTTAAACCACATCGCTTTATTCTCTAATCGTTTTGATTTTTTGAAAGCAAGGATTGAAGAAAATATTGCAAGAAAAAACAATATATAATGCCAAACTGTAAAGTACTGCAAAAGCCAATGGAGGCAAATTTCATGAAGTATTTCCTTGAATTCCGATACACTTTTTGCAGGAAGGAATGTATCCAAAAACATATTACCATAAACTGTTCCCAGATGAACATTATACCGATAGTAACCGATAAACGTTCCAAAGGCAATCAGAAATCCGAAAAATTCATATTTTATAAATTTTTTCTCCTTCAAATACAAATACGCCTGTTGAAGAAAAGTGGCAAATAGAAAAATTAAAAACGGAAGACGGATCATCGCAGCTAAAAAAAAGAAGAAAATGCCCCAATAGAATTGTTTCTTTTCACCTTCTGTTTTGTAATTATAAAAATAATAATATCCGATAAAAACAAATGAAATGGCCGGAACACAAGGTACAAAGCCCGCCTGGTAATAGGTATACAAAGGAGATAAAAAAACAAATAATACAACAATCCAAGATTTTAAAACAGAAGAAGTTATCTTTTTAGAAAGCAGGAATAAGAATATCAATCCTATAATACTTATACAAAGTGTATATGTGCGAAAGATCAAAGGCGATGTTGTTCCCAAAATTTTCATCAGAATAGCAACAATGAATTCATTCAAAGGAAGATCCATTCGGGTTATTCCATCAACTGTCTGAAGATTAAATGTTGCGGGATGAAAAATGTCAAAACCATTATTCAAAAACTGAAGCGATATTGCGTAACGCTCACTTTGAGTCCAAGCGTGTATAAAAGAAGGGTAAAGGGTTATTGTTGACCGATACAACAAGGCGCTTGAAGCCAACAAAAACAACACAAGCAAAGGTATTGATCTTTTATTGGAGAAGTTCATTCCTGAATATTAAGATAATTTATCTGAAAGTAATTTCATTTCGATAGTAGGAGAAATTTTTTCGTAGACAATATTATATACAGCATCTGTAATAGGCATTTCTACTTTGTATTTTTTATTGATCTCGTAGATGCATTTTACGCCATAATAACCTTCTGCAACCATATTCATCTCCAGCTGTGCATAACGAACCGAATATCCTTTTCCGATCATATTTCCAAACATTCTGTTACGGCTAAACTGCGAATAAGCTGTAACCAGCAGATCCCCCAAATATGCCGAACTTTTTATATCGCGATCGATAGGGTGAACCACATCCACAAAAGCTTTTATTTCCTGAATAGCATTTGAAATTAATACTGCCTGAAAATTATCACCATAACCTAAACCGTGACAAATACCACTGGCAATAGCAAATACATTTTTCAGAACTGCAGAATATTCCGTTCCAAAAATATCATCAGAAACAGTCGTTTTAATATACCGGCAATTCAATTGAGAAGCCACATAGGCTGCACTATCAGCATTTTGAGATGCAATTGTGAGATAGGACAATTTTTCCATTGCGACTTCTTCAGCGTGGCACGGTCCAGTGATAACACCAATATTTTGCATAGGAATGTTATACTGCGTATTGAAAAATTCACCAACGATCAAATTGTGCTCCGGAACGATCCCTTTGATAGCTGAAAAAACTTTTTTATTTTTAAAATCATCCTCCGATAATTCTTTCAGTGCCCCCTTCAAAAATGCAGAAGGAACCGCCATAATTAAAATATCTGCTTTTGAAATAACATCCTTTAAGTTCGCATTTAACAATAGTTTAGATGTTTCAAATTCGACAGATGTCAAATAATTTGGATTGTGCTTGAACTTCTTGATGTGATCAACAACCGATTGATTACGCACCCACCAGTGAATTTCAGAAGAATTATTGCACAACATCTTTACCAATGCTGTTGCCCAACTTCCTCCTCCTATTACCGCTATTTTATTTGTCGAACTCATTTTTCCCGTATAAATAATGTTCTAATTTATGTTTTTTATATCAATTATTACAAAAAATAGTGCCCTGCACTTCCTAACAACACGAGCCACATCAATCCGACAAGGACATACATTTTATTTTCTTTGATCCAGATCACACTTAAAATTATTAAAATAAGTATGAAAAAAGAATAGGAAATGATCGCTCCAATAATAACCGGCTTGTTATAATATTCAAACGTGATTGTATGTTCCCCTTTTGGAAAGACAACAGACATTGTCATAAAATTTGAAAGCAATATTTTACTTTCTTGACCATCAACAAATACTTTCCAGCCGGTATACTGATTTTGCAATAACGTCAATAGTTCAGGAGTAGAGGACTTGGCAGAAATCACAATCCTATCCGGCCGATATTCAATAATTTTTGCAGCGATTGAATCATTTGCTGAGGGCTTGATCTGTGAAGAAATTATCCGATAATCTTCATCATTGAACACGATTGTTTTATTGGTAATTTTTATGCTTTTGCTTTTCAACTCTTTCTCCGAGTATATGTCATCAGAAAAATACACCAATGGATTGTGTCGCATTGAATCATATAAAACTGGGAATGAATCTATCATCAGTACCTGGTTCTTAAAACAAAATGAATTAAAAACATCCGCGGAAATACGTTTATGAAAAACGCTCGTGTTGCGGTATAGCCCATGTTTCTGTCCAAGTTCTTCCGTATTCTCAGAAATATTATTCATTGGAGGAATAGGAAATCCTTTTGGCAGTGTTGCGATATAATCATGTAACTCTTTCGGTGAAGCAGATGAAAACCCAACATAGGCCAGATTCAATTGAACGGCACAAAGCATATCAAGAACAACAAAAACCGTTATGATCTTCAAACGATAAATCTCTGAAGCCTTTAATATCGTCACTAAAAGTGCAAGCAACAATACCAACTGAATACAACCTTGTAATACAATATTCTGATAAAAATTTCCTGCCTTAGTAAAATCAAAAACAGTATCAAAGTGATTGAAAAAGAAATAAGCAGCACTGTTGTTTTTAATACATGCGAAAATAACCAATAGCAGTATCAGCAAAATTAATGCTCCTATGATCTTCACTAATTTATCTTTACTGATAACAAATGAGGACAAGGTAAATGCTAATTGTTTTCCTCCTAATACAAGTAATATTATTAAAGTAAACAGACTAAAATAACTTGGGAAGCGGAAAAGATCCATGAATGGAAAAAAATTAAAAAGGAATTTGTGCACAGGAGTGTAAGAGCCGAAAGACGCTAATAAACATATGCCAGCAAAAATGAGAAGGATTTTTTCCAGTGTTGTTTTACTACGAAAGAGTGCCAATAAAATAAATGGGAATAGTATCAGTCCGATGTAAATATTGCACATCGAAGGATCGGTATTATAAAAATCTGTATTATTTATTGTTGAAAAAGGAACAACTAATGAAAGCAATGATTGAGGCGATAATGGATTAAGAGATGCATCTTTATAGCTCATTCCGCTCAACCGTCCTATGTATGGTTTCACCTGAATGAAAACAACGAATACAACAGTTGAAAGTGCTGCTGTTAAAACAACAAATAAAGCATTCAGTTTCAATAACTGAAAAACAATTTCCTTCTTTTTTTCTTTCAAGGCGGTTATTAAAAAATATCCTCCAACCAAAATAAATAAATAAGAAAGTATGAACGTGAACGTATGATTTCCACCTGTGAGGTTAAAGAATAAAAATAATGAAGCATAGATTGCACGTTTATACGAGCGCTCCGTATGCATTCTATAATAATTCAGAATAATAAATGGCAACCAGGCCGCACCGATCACGGCATAAAAATGCTGAACATGTGCAACAAAAAATCCGCTCAACATGTAACAAAAAGCTGTAATAAATGCAACATTTTTATTTTCATGAAAACAAAGCGAAAGAAAATACATCCCTACACCGGCAAGAAATACATAAAAAATAAAGAGCAACTGAACTACATAATTTGATTCTCCAATCGTACTTCCCAGCAACAAAGATTCTATATACCATGAAGGTCCTTGTAGATCGGCATGAATAGGATATCCTAATTGTTGGTAGGGGTCCCAAAATGGAAAGGTGTGTGCTTGCAGAGATTCCGATATATAATGCCTCCAAGGAATCCAGCAATTAACCATATCATGCGTTACTGAATATTTCAAAAATGAAATCTGCCAGTACGCCACAATTGCAATTAAAAGCAATAAGGCAATATAGATGAAATGATTCTCTTTTGCTTTTTGTTGTGGAAGCAACATGCAATGGTTTTTATATTTTATCGAACTAAACGGCTTGAAAAATTGGTCCTTCTCTCCTTAACACATTTTTCTCTGTTAAGGATGTCAATATTTTGTTCAATTGATTTTTTGAAAGTCCGGTTGCTTCACTAATACTTACAACCGTTGATTGTCCTTGCTTTTTCACTTCATCAAACACCTTTTGCTCGTCTTCCGTTAATGCAACTTCTTTCTTTGTCACACTGAGCATAGTCGAAGTGTCTTCCGGCCCCATTTCGCTCACATCACTATTATTTATTTCGGTGTTCGGGAATTCCGCCTCTACCGTTGCGCCTCCACCTTCGGGCTTCATTTGAGGAAAAAATAAAACATCCTGAATGGATACATTGTTTGTCATGATCATCGCTAAACGATCTATCCCGATACCGATACCGGATGTTGGCGGCATTCCATATTCCAAAGCACGTAAAAAATCATGATCAATGAACATTGCTTCGTCGTCGCCACGCTCCATCAATTCTATTTGTTCTTCAAATCGTTCGCGTTGATCGATCGGATCGTTTAACTCGGAATAAGCGTTTGCTAATTCTTTTCCGTTTACCATTAATTCAAATCGTTCTACCAATCCCGGTTTGCTACGATGCTTTTTAGTAAGCGGACTCATCTCAACAGGGTAATCAGTGATAAATGTGGGTTGAATATAATTGCCTTCGCATTTCGCTCCGAAAATTTCATCGATCAATTTTCCTTTCCCAATATTATCTGCCACATCAATGTGCAATGTTTTACATGTTTCACGCAACTGTGCTTCATCCATATTGCTAATATCAATTCCTGTAAAATCCTTTATGGAATCGAACATTGTGATACGCTTGAAAGGACGTTTAAAATCAATAACTTTGTCTCCAACAGGAACAGCAGTTGTTCCATTTACATCCAAGGCAATTTTTTCTAGCAACTCTTCCGTCACATCCATCATCCAATTATAATCTTTGTAAGCAACATACAATTCCATCACCGTAAATTCAGGATTGTGAGTTCTGTCCATTCCTTCGTTTCGGAAGTTGCGGGAAAATTCATACACCCCATCGAATCCACCAACGATCAATCGCTTCAGATATAACTCATTTGCAATACGCAAATACATCGGAATATTCAATGTGTTGTGATGAGTAGTGAAAGGACGGGCAGCTGCTCCACCAGGAATAGCTTGTAAAACAGGAGTATCAACTTCTAAATAACCTTTTGCATTATAAAAATCGCGAATGGTATTCACCATTTTTGTGCGTTTGATAAATGTTTCTTTAACGGTTGGGTTAACGATCAGATCGACATAACGCTGACGATAACGAAACTCGGGATCCGTTACTTCATCAAAAACATTTCCTTCATCATCCCGCTTAACGGAAGGTAAGGGACGTAATGATTTGCTCAACATTTTAAAAGATGTAGCGTGAATAGAGATCTCTCCAACTTTTGTAACGAATACATAACCCGTTATTCCTACAATATCTCCTAGATCGGTATGTTTCTTAAATAATAGATCGAAAGTAGTTCTATCCTCTTCTGTTCCGATATCATCTCTACGAATGTAAACCTGGATACGACCGGTAGCATCTTGCAAACTCACAAAACAGGCTTTTCCCATATCACGATTGCTCATGATTCGTCCGGCTATTGAAATGTTTTTAAATTCTTCCGCTTTTTCAGGAGTAAAATTCTCCAAAATACCTTTTGCTGTAGCGTTGATCTCCACCAATGCGGCAGGATAAGCATCGATGCCCATTTTGGTGATCTCTTCTAATTTTGCTCTTCTTAATAATTCTTGTTCACTTAATTCAGTACTCATTATAGTTTATTTCTTGATTTTTAATATTTGCAAATATACACGCAATAGGCCTTTAATTGATGCGATATTTGTCTTTTTTTACGCTTTTATTTAATGAAAAATCGTATTTTTACAGCCCTTGTAGATAATAAGATATGAAAACATTAGTTGCGAATTTTTCAAAACAGTTAACAGAAGCTATTGCTATTGGCAAAAATGCAAAACTCAGTGCTTCTCAAAATAAGATCTCCAACGTATTGATATGTGGTTTGGGTGGTTCCGGTATCGGGGGAAGCGTTGTTGCGGAACTAGTTGTTGGCAATGCCAACGTGCCGATCAATGTCACAAAAGGTTATTTTATTCCTTCTTATGTGAATGAAAACACTTTGGTGATCATCTCTTCCTACTCAGGAAATACTGAAGAAACATTGAATTGCATGAACCTGGCAATTGCAAAAAACGCTAAAATTGTTGGAATTACCTCCGGTGGTAAAGTCTTGGAGATATCGAAAGCAAAGGGTTTTGACCATATCGTTGTTCCGGGTGGAATGCCTCCCCGCTCTTGCCTTGGTTATTCTTTAACTCAATTATTTTTCGTACTTGGTTTTCATAAGATCATTAATACTAATTATGAATTGGAGCTGGAAGCAGCAGTAAAATTAATTGATTCAGAAGAAACTAATATTATTGCTGAAGCAACAACAGTTGCAGAAAAACTTAAAGGTAAAATTCCTGTAATTTATGCAACTACTTATAACGAAGGAATTGCTATACGTTTCCGTCAACAATTGAATGAGAATGCTAAAATTCTTTGCTGGCACCACATCGTTCCGGAGATGAATCATAATGAATTAGTTGGCTGGACTGAAAAAAATGATAACCTGAGTGTTCTTTTTTTCTTGGATAAAGATGATTACTCACGCAATATTGCACGTGTAGATATTAATAAAGAAATAATAAAAAAACACGCATCCGGTATCACTGAAATTTATTCTAAAGGGAATTCAATTATTGAAAAAGCGATCTATTTTATTCATTTAGGAGATTGGATATCCGTTGCACTAGGCGAATTACGCGGTGTAGACCTGATGGAGGTAAATGTGATAAATCATTTGAAATCGAAACTTTCGGAGCTGTAGTTTAATAATTGAGCGTTCAGCAATTCGTTTCGTTGGTCTTTCAAGCACAGTAAAACTCCTCTAAACCGGAAAATAGACACGACTCCATTCTTGGATTTTAAAATAAACTCAGATTCGTAATTCATACTATGCAAAAAGTAAAATTTATAGATCTAGGCCTTATCGATTACAAACAAGGCTGGGATTACCAGGAAAAGCTTTTTGCAGAAGTGGTCGCTACAAAAATAAATAACCGCACCCTTCCAGATAACGATCAAATAACCACAGATAATTACCTCTTGTTTTGCGAACACCCTCACGTATATACACTTGGAAATACAGGGGATAAAGAGCATTTGCTTATCAGCGAAAATCAACTGAAAGAAAAAAATGCAACTTATTATAAGATCAACCGAGGTGGAGATATTACGTATCATGGCCCCGGACAAATTGTAGGATATCCTATTTTAGATCTCGATAATTTTTTTACAGATATCCATAAATATCTTCGTTTCCTGGAAGAAATGGTCATCCGTACTCTTAAAGAATTTAATATTGAATCCGGAAGAAGCAAGGGCGAAACAGGAGTTTGGCTGGATGCCGACAATCCGCTAAAAGCAAGAAAAATTTGTGCCATGGGTGTACGGGCAAGTAGATGGGTTACCATGCACGGCTTTGCTTTAAACGTAAATACCGATCTGGCATATTTTGGAAACATCATCCCTTGCGGGATAGTTGATAAAGCTGTTACATCTTTAGATAAAGAGCTTGGAAGAAAAGTTGATGAGGAAGAAGTAAAACAAAAATTAAAAAAGCATTTCATGGAATTATTTGAATGTGAATTATATTGATTTTCTAAAGACACTGTGAACTACTACATCATATACAAGCCATACAAAACTATTTCCCAATTCACTTCTGATATAAAAAAGAAAAAGTGTTTAGGCGATCTTGGATTTACCTTTCCTAAGGATGTTTATTCGCTTGGAAGGCTGGACGAAAACAGTGAAGGTTTGTTAATTTTAAGTAATGATAAAAAGCTGAACCACAAATTGCTAAATCCGGAATTTGAACATAAACGCGTTTATCTGGTTCAGCTCCAAGGTATCATTACAAATGAAGCATTAAAACAACTTGAATCAGGTGTAACAATCGCTTTGGATACGGCTCCTTATCTCACAAAACCCTGTAAGGCAAAACAAGTCAAAAAACCTGAAAGCCTTGCACCTAGGGAACACCCGATTAAAGAAACGCTACCAACATCCTGGATCGAATTAACATTAACCGAGGGAAAATTTCATCAGGTAAGAAAAATGACAGCAGGAGTTGGATTCCCGTGTTTGCGATTGATCCGTATTGCGATAGAAGATCTTCGCATAGAAAATATGCAACCGGGAGATGTGAGAGAACTAAAAAGAGAAGCTATCTTTAAACGTTTGAATATTCAATTATAACACTAATAAATCAATTTTTTATCTCTGAGCAGGTCTTGAAATTTGGCAATTTATTGCGTATTTTCGTTTTCGGATAAATGAACCCATATGGACGTTCTAAGCACATATTATTTCTATAAATGGAGAATTTCCTTTTCGGGGATTGCTTTGCTTTGTCTGCTATTTACATTTGGATTAAATACGGCCTCTGCTCAGGCTCCCGGAATGTTAGAATTTGAAGGGAAAACTGTAAAAGATGGAAAAACTTTATCCGGAGCAACTGTCACCGTTTTCCGCAGTGGAACAATTGAGCAAGAAAAAATTAAAACAGGAAAAAATGGAAAGTTCTCCTTTTCATTAGTATTTGGAGTAGATTATAAGATCACCTTCTCCTATCCCGGCTGTGTGGACATGTATCTGATGGTATATACCAGCAAGCTTCCAAAAGAAAAAAACAATATTTTTCCATTATATCTTACTGAAGTCCCATTTTTCGAAACAACAAATACATCTGTAAGGGTCAGTAAATATAAGAACCCATTTACTAAAGTTATTTATGACGGGAAAAAAGCATTCATGGATGACGAAGCATATTTAGCGCTGTTCATGAAAGATCTTCTTATAGATCGAGAAGAACAGGCAAAATTGCTTGCTGAAAAAGAAGCGAAAGAAAAAGCAGAAAAAGATAAATTGCTGGCAGCAGAAAAAGCAAAAAAAGATGCTGAAGATAAAATAAAAAAAGATGCTGAAGCAAAACTATTGGCTGACGCAAAAGCTAAACAGGATGCAGAAGAACTTGCGCGACTAAAAGCTCAAGCTGCAAAAGTTACTGTTTCTACAGATGAAACAATGGAATCAGAAGCTATTCGGTTACAACGTGAAAAAGAGGCTAAAAATTTAATGGCAAAAAAGAATAAAGAAATAAAAACCAATTACGAAAATGATCTCTTGAAAATGGTTGCCGAAAATGAACGTATCGCTAAACAAAAAGCGTTCAGCAAACAAAAACAAGAAGTACGCACCAACACCGTTATCACTCAAATGAGAAAAGAAGCGGAGGTAAAAGCCAAATCAAATAATCTGATAGAAGAACAAAAAGAAAAGAAAAAAGAACTTCTTGCAAATCAGCAGCAGAAAAATAATGAAATGCGTAAACTGGTTGAAGCGGCAGCTTTTGCCGAACGATCAGTTCGTATCAGCAATCAAAAAACATTACCTGATGTTAAAGGATACGTTCAAAAAGAGATTCCTAATTTTATGGTTAGAGTTGATGAAGGACTGACTAAAACTACACGAACAACGACGGTAACACAAGGTAAAAAAATGGACACTTACAGAAAAGAAACTTATTTCTGGGGCACTGTATATTGCTACAAAAACAATATCGAAATTGACGAAACAACATACAATAAAGAGATCTCATTTTTCTCAGCTTATCAAAATAAATAATGACACGGATGAAAAAAATTTACATCGTATCCTTTAAATTGCTCTTTCTGTGCTTGGTAATTTTTATCAGCCCGCTTCATGCACAAACCACCAGTTTCATTTATTATGGTGTCGAGCAGGGATTGTCCCAATCACAGATTCAGGATATTACTCAAGATGACGATGGGAACTTATGGATCGGTACTTTATCGGGGCTGACCAAATACAATGGACGCGAATTCAAGACATTCTCCAGAAAAGATTCTTTGGCGGAAGATTGGGTCACAGCCATGTGTAAAGACAAGACGGGGAATATTTGGATGGGACATTGGGCAGGAGGAGTTTCGATGTATAATTTCAAAACAAAAAAAATTGAGAATTTAAATTTAGAAGAATACACACGATTTAAAACAGTAACTGCTATAACCCAGGATGTGAATAAGCGTTTTTGGATAGCAACTGAAGGGGCAGGTATTTTTGTTTATGACCCTACTAATAAAACAATGATCTCCATTAATAAAAAAGACGGATTAAGTAGTGATAACGTTTATGCTGTCTGTTCAGATCAGAAAGGAAATGTTTGGATAGCAACTGATTTCGGAATAACAGTCTATGATACTAAAACAGATATTTCATCTGCTAAGTCTTTCAGCATTTTAAATACAAGTAATGGTTTATTTAGCGATAGGATCACAACACTGGACTTGGTAAATTATAATGAAATATGGGTAGGTAGTGCAGATGCAGGTGTTATGACCCTTAAGATAAAAGATGATTTTGATGTGAAATTTCCCGGCAAAGCAATTGAAAATGGAGGTATCCGTATTGATATGAAAAATGGATTGGAATCCAATTTTATCAATTGTATTTTCGAAGACAAAACACATAACGTATGGATAGGCACAACCGGAGGAGGCGTTGCCAAAGTTACTCCGTTCCCTGCAAAAGAAAGAATTGAAGCAATTTCCAAAGCCATCGTTTATAATTACAATACAAAACAGGGCTTAAATTATTTTAATGTAAATGCAATTTTCCAGGACCGAGAAGGAACTATCTGGATCGGTACCGATATTGGATTGAACCAATACAGAGGAGAACGTTTTCAAATATATGATGAAGGGGATCAGATCATTAACAACCTTGTATGGACCACGCTGTGCGACAAAGACGGAAATATCTGGCTTGGAACAAATGAGGGAGTTTCAAAGATCACCTTCAGCTATTCTGCCATCAACAAAAAAGAAAACCATACGATCCATAATTATTCTACAAAGGACGGTTTATCAAGTAATGTAATTCTTTCCTCCTTCGAAGATAAAGAAGGAAATATTTGGTTTGGAACAGGTTTTGGCGGAGTGTGTAAATTCAATAATTCAACAAATCGTTTCGAATCGTATACAAAAGAAAATGGTCTTGCAGGCGACGTTGTCTATGCTATTAGCGATGACAACAAGGGAAATTTATGGTTTGGTACCAAAGAGGGGGCTTCAAAATTTGATCCTGTTACAAAAACATTCAGAAACTATTCTATAGCTGACGGACTTGGTGGTAACAACGTTTATAGGATATTCAAAGATTCGAAAGGAAATTTGTGGTTTGGTGCTTTGGGAGGAAGTTTATCAATGTATGACGGGGCAAGTTTCAAAACATTTGACGAAGAAGACGGAATGCATCACCGTTTTATTTTATGTATCAATGAAGATAAAAAACACAACCTGTGGTTTGGCGCTTATGGCGGAGGTTTATATAAATATGATGGAAAAACCTTCACCAATTTTACAGTAAAAGAAGGTTTAACAACCGATTCTCCTTACTCAATAATTGCAGATAATGAAAATCATATTTGGATAGGAAGCACCAGAGGAATTGACCGTTTTGATGAGAAAACAAATTCATTTGTGCACTACGGAAAAGCAGAAGGGTTTTTAGGAGTGGAAACAAATCCGAATGCAGTTTGTCTCGACAAACAAGGAAATCTTTGGTATGGAAGTATTATGGGTGCTGTAAGGTATTCACCAAAGGAAGACAAAATAAATACGGTTGAACCACAGACATTCATTACCGGATTAAAATTATTTATGAAGGATATTGAATTTCCTGACGATGCCCGTTTTAAGTACAACGAAAACCACTTGACCTTTAATTTTATCGGTATAAGTTTAAATAATCCGGAAAAAGTTAAATATCAATATAAATTGGAAGGCTTCGACAAAGACTGGTTACCGGGTTTTACAGGAGCCAATGAAGCGGTTTACACAAACTTACCTCCTGGAACATATACTTTTCAGATTCGCGCATTTAACAATGATGGAACGGGAAACAT
>JAPLDC010000327.1 GCA_026391935.1 Bacteroidota bacterium
AACTACCCATACATTGAACCAATACATTTCTCTATCAAAGCTATTAAATTCGCTCATAGCTTTTGAAATCTCAAAGGTCTTAAAATAAAACAAAAGCGGAAGTACTCCAATCATTGACACAAAAAGTGCAATAATAACAGGTAATGCTTGAGTTAGAATTGTTTTGAAATTCAAATTTGTCAATAGAAATATCCCCATCAATATTTCTGAGATCACAACTGTGATCAAAACAATAAAATATACCGGTGCAAAAGTCACATAAAGAAAAAACAAACTGATAGCCAAAACAGACACAAAAACAATCCGATTAAAGGGTTTGTAATATCGAAAAACTGAATACATTCCAATTATTATTCCTGAAAGCAGTATCACTAATGAATAATATCTAACCTCTCTTAACAGGAGAGCCAATGAAACAGAAGAAAGTTCAAGAAGCATAAAAAGAGCAAAAAAAGCATATTTAGAAAATTTATCAGGGAAAAACCGGGAAATAAAATATGCAATTAACAACAACCCGAGAAGGCCGGCAATTGCAAAAGTTGTTCTGAAAATTGCTGTCTTAAAATAAATGTCGTTGGTTAGCTGCGCCAGTTTATATCCAATAATTCCAAAATAATATTGTCCCCAGCCTGCACCACCAACGTAAGCATCGTCCTTTTCATTTATTCCCAATACCGGATTGCTGTGTCGAAGGTCATAAAAAACATTTTTTCCATCATGCACTTTTGGGTAACCAAACTGAAGAACCCTTTCAGTTCCAATTGCTGTCATACTTTCATCAGCCCAAAATAGTGGATACGAAATATTTTTAAATACACTGATCAATAAAAGACAAAATAAAAGAATAGACAAGATCAACAACTTATTCGAATTTCTGAGCTTAAATTTATCAAGACTGATTTTTGCCTGATTTTCCACAGGCAAAACCTCTTTTTCTATTTGGCTATTATCCATATGCCTTTTGTTTTAAAATAGTATTTCACACTTTTTAAATACTATCAATAAATTATAATATCCGTTATCAATATTAAATCAGTTCTGTATTAAGGCTACCTCATACAACCAAAACTGCTCATCCGTTTGTATTATATCTCCTGTAAATGATCTCAAAAGTGTTATTTTCGATCTATTAGTCAGCATTCCACCACCTATTTGCTGCTGGTTAGCATCTACCAAAGGTGTATTTAGAATTAAAACGACTTTTTTATTCAGTTGTTCAGTATGTTTTATGCAGGAGCTAAGAACGTCATTCATTGAAATATTTTGGTTATAATTTTTTTCATAAGGCTCCCACACATAACCAACAGAATTGCTTTGAGGAAAATATATTTTTTCTTTCAAATTTATTGCCACAGCTTGTGCTGCATAATCCATATATCCTATCAAAACATGATCTTTCTCCAGACTATTGCTCTTTATGAAGTTTGCTGCTTCTTGTGATAAGCTAAACTTATAATTAAAATCCTTATAAAAAGCGAACGAAGAAGAAACAAATTGGCTAATTAGAAAAAAAGCAAGCATTGGCTTAAATAAAAAATCAATTTTTATCCTACTTAATTTATCTAACTTAATTCTATTTAATACCGGAATATGAATTTCTGTATCATCAATATAATAAAGCCAATAACAGTATATAAAAACAATAAATAATAAACCTTGATGTCTTATATAATAAAAACGTGCCGCATGAAAAAATAACAGAAGCAAAATATAAGTTACCAAAAACATCGAGAAAACAATAGGTTTTTTAGAAAATTTGATCAGAATAATTATAAATATTGCAACCGATAATATCGCTAAAACAATATTTTGAGTTGTTTTAAAAAGATTGAAATCAGTGAAAATTGGATAGATTTCAGGAAAAGAAAAATAATTTGTATTCCAAAAATTGGCATGATCCGAAAGTTCAGGCAATGGAACAAACACATTCCAGATGGTTCGCACATTCATAAAAAATGGGGCGGCAACATGCTGATCCCATCTTGATTTTTGACCATAGGTCAACACAATATACAGAATACCCATTAAAATAAAAAAAGAGAAAACTCCCAAATAGGTAATTATTAATTTTTTGCTAATGGTTTTGTTTTTAAATTTTTCATAAAGAATGTTTATTGCGTATAGCAATAATGGGAATGCAATAATCAAGGCATTTATTCCAAGATTGGCGAGAATAATTAAGGGAATGGCTAATAAATAAAAATTTATCTTCTTGCTTGACAAAAAATATAATATCAAAAACACCATTAAAACCATAAAGCCGTAATGTCTTGAGATCACACCATATTCATAAAAAAAGAAATAGGAAAATGTGATGAAAAATTTTTCTACTAATGTAAAAGGAGAATACTTGTTTAACAGGAAAATTGCTGCCACAATTATTACATAATGATAAAACTGATACATCAACTGTGAGTCATTCACTAATAAAAACACTTTCATTAAAAAATGATACACAAGATATGCATAACTGTTACCTATATTTAAATCACTATTGTAGCCAACTTTCGCGTATATCTCTAATTCATCTCTCCACATTTCATGGTAATACATCCCTATTGCCAGGATTACTGAAAATAAAAAAATAAAAAAATATGGAAGCCTGCGAAGGAAAGAATTCTTGTTTTCTGAAAAAGAAGTGTTTGGCATCATTTTTTTATTTTATGCAATCATATTTTCATTGCAATCATAAATCAGGTAACTAATTGTAGTAAATCTTTCTAACAAATATCATAAAATGATCCTCAATCGTTTATGACAACAATCACTCAATTAGATACTATTGCTAAAAAACCTGCTATAATGCAGGTTTTAAAATAAATTTTATGGAAACAAAAAAACTTCCTAACATAAGATACAACAATTTATAAGAAAATTATTGACTTAAAATACAAATCTTATTTCCCGCCTGACTTCAGCTTATCATAAACTTTCATCTCCTCTTCCGCTTCTGCTGTTTTACCGGTTTTCTTTAGAATTACAGATAAATTATAATGTGACTGAGAATGGTTATAATCTTGCTTAATATTTTCGTTCAATATATCAATCGCTTTATTCAGTTTATTGATATTCATATAACATGTCGCCAGATCACATTTCATATTGATGTTTTTAGGATCAAGTTCAAGCGCCTTCTCATAATATTTTATTGCATTGTCAAATTGCTGGCCATCATAATAAATGTTTCCCAGATCACTCAAAGCAATCAGGTTCTTATTATCATGCTCATATACTCTTAAGAAATGATATGCCGCTTTATCTAAAATACCTGAAGAGTAATAATTTGCAGCCAATACTGACCTTAATTCAAAATTTAATGAATCTTGTTCAAACTTTTTTTCTAACATCGCCAACTCGTTTGCAGGCACTATAGGAGCTTCTGCAACTTGAATATTTGTTGTTGTATTTGATGAAACATCCTTTTTCTTTTCTTCATTTCCATTACATGAAAAAAATGTGAGTCCAATTACGCAAATAGCGCCAAAAGAAATTTTCTGTAACATGTTGTTATTTTTTAAATGTTATTTAACAAGTTTTGCATCTTCCATGATCACATCGTAGAAGTATCCAAATCCAAAATCTTTGTCCAAAGAAATTACACCTTCAATGGTAATGTTATCGCCCACTTTAACTTCCTGATCGGTTGTAATGGTTAAATCAAATTTGCCCGAAAAATCAGTGCCATCCTGAAGATGGATCCAATTCCTTTTCATGATTCCGGGTGTAAATTTCGCAACCTGACCTTTTATTTTTATTGATTTCCCGGCGTGTAATTTCTTATTTTGAAACAAAGAAGCAATAGTTAATTCACCTTTGTCATGTTTCATTTTAACATCTTTTTTATCGATCGGAATAGCAGAACCGGTTGACTGTGGTTGTTGCGGCTGTGTTTGCGGATTTGTATTTGATGCGGCTGCATTCGCACCTGGAGTTGTAGAAATATTATCCAGGAATAACACCTCATCAAACGTTCTCTTTAATTCTTTGCTCTCAAATTTTGTCATCGGCAAACCGCCTATAAAATAATAGGTATCACCAACCTTTGCCTCTAATTTTTTTGCTGCAACCCAAATTTCTCTTTTGCCTTCCGATCCTAGAATATAGGTATATTGAGGTGTTTGTAAAACCTCTTTTGCTATAATAGACCGTTCCGCATTTATAGGATTCGTATTTGCTCCCATCTCCGTATTTGCGGCCTGAGCTCCGTTATCAACTGGAGCAATGTTTGCTACCGGGATATTCGGACTAGTACTTAGATTATCTAAAAATAAAACTTCCTTGAAAGTCCGATTCAATTCTTTACTCTGAAAATCAGGCATTGATAGAAAGTTTCCATAATAATAGGTATCTCCAACGTTCGCCTGCATTTTAGCTACTGCCAGCCAAGGCTCTGAATTTCCTTCCTTAACATGCAGGTATGTATATTGACTTGTTTGCAACACTTCTGTTACCACAGCTGTGTGAACACCAACGGGTACTGTTTGGTCTGAAGTTTTATCTGAACCGCACGCTGAAAACAATCCAACTGTTGCAACGATAAACATTAACTTTTTCATATGATTTATTGGTTAAGTATTAATAATTCTTAAATAAAATTCTTTATTATTCTTGTGAATCTATAAATTTATTAATCATTGTTTCTTTTATTTTCGCTGCAACCATAAGCAATATAATTGATCCTATTAAGATCCATGCCCATACAGGAAAGATCGCATGATCCCCGGCACCGTAACTATGCATTCCTTTTGATAAAAAATAATTCACTCCAAAAAACGTCATCAACACACTGCCAAAACTAAATACGGATGCAACATTGAAAAAATATTTCCCGTTGATCTTTGGAATAAATCTCAAGTGAAGTAAGATAGTGTATGTAATAACAATAACAAGTGCCCAAGTTTCCTTAGCATCCCAGCCCCAATATCTACCCCAAGATTCGTTTGCCCAAACACCACCAAGAAACGTTCCTATGGTCGCCAGAACGAGTCCTATTGTTAAGTTCATTTCATTTATATAAGTAAGTTCAAAGATCAGCAGATCGAGTCGTTCATGATTTTTCTTTGTTTTGAATAAGTAGATAAACAAATTCATGATTCCAAGAATAAAACCTAATCCTAAAAAGCCGTAACTGATAGTAAGAACGGCAACGTGAATTATTAGCCAATACGATTTTAGCACCGGAGTCAAATTTGTCAACTGTGGATCATAACTGCTGTGACCGGCTGTCATAAGAATAAAAAATGCAAGTAAAGCAGTTGCTGCTAATGTTATTTTTGAATACCGCACAAAACTAAAACCTGCTAACAATGTTCCCCACGACACCAATATCAGTGCTTCATAACCGTTACTCCATGGCGCGTATCCAAGTAAATAACTTCTGAGAGCCATTCCAAAAGTTTGATACAGAAATGCTGCGCCTAAAAGCACAATACAAATGTTGAGAAGCATGCTTACGATTTTACTCTTTTTCATTCTCACATTATCAATGAATGCAAGCAAAAGAAGAAACATGCTTAAAACTGCATAAACATTTTTAAGTACAATAAATATTTGAGCTTTATTATAAAAAACCTCAGCATTTATTTTTGTTTCAGAAGGTAAAATATTTGCCGAAGCTCCTTGTCTCTGAATACTGGAGATATATCCTAATACCTTATCGGCTTTTGAATAATCCCCTGATGTTTTTGCTAAAAAAACATCCTTCATATAGACTTGCATGATATTGGTATAATTCAATGGCTGCAGCTGCAGATCCTGGTTGATAACAGTTAATACTCCCGTCAATGGAACAATAGACCCTGATTCGTCCCAGCTTATCCATTTGCTGTCTGGCTTCCCGACTTCAGGAAATATTTTCAAAATAGTACCCTGAAACGTCATCATTAATACATTTGCACGTTCATCAAGTTTAATAACTTCCTTATCAAAATTGTTTTGTTCAACAGGCTTTTTCCTGAATGCTTCATCAGCATAATTTTGTAATTTATACTTTCCTTCTTTGTCAAAAAAATCAAGAAATGATGCCTCTTTCGTACTGATTCCAAGTACGTCTCGGACAGATTGTTCTTTGATGTAAATAATTTTTTGTTCTTTCCAAAATTCAGGATCGACCATCATATCAAGAAAAGTCTGCATAGCATCCAGTTCTCCTTTTCCTTCAATTTGAAACTTATCCTTACGGGCCACCTTATGAAGAACATCGTATGCTAAAGAATTCAAAGGCTCCAAGCGCCCATCAACTGTTTGCGTGATCAAGTGACCAAACTTGTCGGCATGTGTTGCATCAACAATCGGAAGGTTCTGGTTTTGAGAATTCACAAATGAACTGAATCCTACTAAAAATGCAATTGTCAATAGTCCGGCTTTTCTTTCCTTTCTGATATCAACGATCCCTCTCCGTAACATCAAGAAGCGCGAATGTTTGTTGAACAAAGTCAAAATAAATCCTACTGCAAGTAAAATATATCCTAAATAAGAAACCCATGTCCCCCAGAAATCGTGATTCACAGACAGAACAGTGCCTTTTTCATCCTGATCATAAGAAGATTGAAAAAATCTAAAATTATCATAGTCCAAAATATTATTCATATAAATCCGGTGATTTAAATTTGTACCACTGCGACTATCAACAACTGTTACTTCACTAGCATAGGAAGAAGGACTTTGTGATCCGGCATATCTTTCCAAAATAAAATCATTCAAGTGAATTGAAAAAGGCAGTTCGATCGTATTTTTCCCATATGCTACTTTAAATTTTACGCCATCAAAATCAAATTCACGGAACTCTGCAACTTGTCCGGGAGAATAAATCAAAGGAGCTTCGAATTTTTTACCTTTTACTGTAACATCAAAAATCAATGCATCAAAACCTGTTTCTTCTTTTTCCGAACTAACTATTTTCTTTACAGCACTTTTATGAAAATCTTTAAAAACAAATACAATACCTTGTGTAGCATATACACATCTGCTCTTAAATTCTGTTAATGAGTCTTTCAGAATAGTATCGCTAACAGATTCAGCCATTGTTGTACGGATAATTTCATAGGGAGAGATCAATTGTAACTGACCGCTTTTATCAGAAACCTGAAGGGCTCCTTCTGCTTTATCGTTGTCATATGCAATCGTAATATTTCCAAAACTTTTAACGTCCCCTTTTTCTACAAAATAACGTTCTCTTCCATTGTCAGTTGCGACAATAAGTTCAAGTAGATCAACTCCTCCGGCAACATTTTCTTCTGTCGCTTCAACAGCATTCTTAATAAACTCTTTGCAATTGACCTCTATTTTAACGTTCTCATTGGAAGGGATCTCAGTTTGAAATTTATTATCGGCATATTCTCCAAAATTTACAATAAAATCTTTGTTGAAAGCTGTTCCTTTGTCGGTAGCAGAAACCTTCAATACAGGTTCAGAACTAAACAAAATATTTGAGGCCTCACCTTCGCGGATATGCATATTACCCTCAAAGCCGAAATAGCGGGTAATCCCTGCTCCAAAGATCATTACCACAAAAGCAAGGTGAAAAATTAAACCGCTGATTTTTTCCCTTCGAAGCATATTGTACATCTTAATATGCCCAATGAAATTAAACGCCAGCAACAAAAACAAAAATTCAAACCATTTCGTATTATAAATAATGGCTCTGGCAGTTTCTGTGTCATATTTGTCCTCGACAAATGTACCAGTAGCCATAGCTGTTGCAAGTATAACAAGCAAAACAATTGTAAGTTTTG
>JAPLDC010000420.1 GCA_026391935.1 Bacteroidota bacterium
TCCGGTTGCAGCATTTGATACAACTTCATCAGGATTTACATATAACTTTGCCGACATGAGTACTGGCGGAGCTACATCGTGGTTATGGAATTTCGGTGACGGAAGCACTTCTACAACTCAAAACCCTTCTTATACATACACTTCTAATGGACCTCAAACAGTTTGTTTAACAGCTGGAAATGCAAATGGATGTATCGATTCCATTTGTTATGTAATAAACGTAGATGTATTCGAATTCATCAATATTCCTAACGTATTTACTCCGGACGGAGATAACGTAAATGATCAATGGTTTGTTAATAGTTCAGGATTCAAAGAATTCCAGGTTGAGATCTATGACCGTTGGGGACTTAAAGTATGGGAAGCAGAATCTGCGACAATAAAATGGGATGGCAGAACAACATCCGGTCTTGAGTGCAGTGATGGAACCTACTTTTATATTTTAAAAGCAACTTCTATTACAAACAAAGATAAAAGTACAACAGGATTTATTAATTTACTTCGAAACAATAAATAAGTTCATTAATATCACATAAAAAAATCCCCAAGCTAATCACTTGGGGATTATTTTATTTAAACAATTTATTGGTATTCTCTATGAAGTCCAAGAGTTCTTTTCTCCCTCCCTTTTTTTCTGCTGAAGTATAAAAACACTCGGGCAGTTCATCCCAATGTTTTCCCATTTCTTCTTTATAATGCTTGATGTTATCAGCAAACTGTTTCTTTGATAGTTTATCTATTTTGGTAAAAACCATAATAAAGGACACACCTTTTTCACCACACCAATCCATAAATTCTAGATCTATTTTTTGTGGTTCAAGACGAGAGTCGAGCAAGACCATTAAACAAAGTAAATTTTTTCTTTCAAGAATATATTCTGAAATATAAGCTTGAAAAATATCACGCCTATCTTTGGAAACTTTTGCATAACCATAGCCAGGCAAATCTACTAAATACCATGTTTCATTAATAATAAAATGATTGATCAGCTGGGTTTTCCCCGGTTTCCCAGATGTTTTAGCCATATCCTTTCTTTCAACCAACATATTTATTAATGACGATTTTCCAACATTGGATCTTCCGATGAAAGCATATTCGGGTTTTATAGGATTGGGGCATTTAGCAACATCGCTGTTGCTGATGACAAATTTTGCTGATTTTATTTCCATTGAATGACTATGAATTACTCCTTTCGACTTTGCTTCCGAGGAGATGTGAATTGAAAACTTCTATGAAACTATAAAAAACAAATAGCAGAAAATTATTTTTTATAGGTGTTGATGTGCCGTTCTTTTTTTGTCTCGTAAATATCAGCGATTGTCACAAGGATACCAGTTTCTTCAACTTCACCAAAATGCGAGTTCATGGATGTTCCGAACATTTTCATTGTTGCGGAAAGATTCATATATGCATTAACTAATGGAGGAACATTTTCTCCTTTTTCACGAACCTTTTGTCCGAGAATACGATGCGCCTCTTTATATGACAGACTCTTAATAGCTTGCAAGAATTCTGCAGGATCCGTTTTTAATCCTAAAGGATGTATCGGATATACCAATTTTTCTTTATCAGGAAAAAAGTAATTCATAAAAGAAAGAATATAATCGCGAGCATAAAAATTGAAATCGGTATACATGGTAACCTTTCCGTAAAAATGTTTTACATCAGGATTGTCAACAACGATGGCGCCAAGACCATCCCATAGATTATCAAGAGAAAAAAGACCTTTTCGATTATCAACGGATGGTTGATATTTTGGTTGAACAAAAGATCGTCCTAATTCAATTGTTTCAGGTACATATTTTTTTACAAATTCATCAGAAAAATTAAATAATTCGGTAGTAGCAACATGTACAATTCCATTTATTATTGGAGCATCTTTCAACTTGATATATCTATATCCCCCAACAATTTCTTTTTCCTGTGGATTCCAAACGATCAACTGTTTGTATGGAGCATCCGCTGTATCAAACTCATCAATATCGATCTCCAAACCCGTTCCACCACCGGCTGTACGAAAAGTGACTTCACGGAGACGGGCAATTTCCCTCATTATATTTGGAGAATCGTGGTGAGTGATAATATATATATGATTATCACCATTATTTGTTTCACGAATAAATTTATCCTGTGAAAGCTCTTTTTCTAAAATACTTTTTTCAATTGGGTCTATGATCGGATTCATAATTGATGACTATTTTTTTCATTTGAAACAGTAAAGCTTTTTATAGTAGGCAACATTTTTGATTTATCACCTGTTTTTAATGCATATACATGTTGCTTTACCATTGTTGCCCAATAATCAGCTGCTTTATCCTTTGTAAATATTTCCCAAGAGATTGTTTCACCAAAAGTAAAGGTAATCGTTTTACCCCTTTGTTTATACATTTCATCTACCAAAAAAAACATTTCGATATTCGCTTTTATGCCCATTTTTTTTCGCCAATAAGCTAAGTTGTAAAAAAATCTGGAATTACTTCCATCAATATAAACAGGCACAATATTTTTTTTGTATTGAATCGCTTTGGTGATAAAGCTTTTTTTCCAAACAAGATCTTCAATCTTCCCACCCTTTTGTCTTCTGGAAACTAATCCTGCAGGAAATATTAAAAGACAATCTGAGGAAGCATAGATCTGCTCAAATCTTTTCGTGTAGTCGGAAGAATTTTTGCCATGTTTATTTACAGGAATCAAAATAGAAGCTAAATTTTTGAAGGCCATCAAGAGGTCGTTTACAAAAAATTTAAGGTCTTTACGGTATTCACCAACAACATCCATTAATGCAATTCCATCTAATCCTCCGAGCGGATGATTTGCAGCCATGATAACACCTCCACTTTTTGGAATATTTTCGGCGCCAACAACAATTGAACTTACTCCGAATTCTTCTATAGCAGCATCCACAAAATCGTGACCCATGCGGTGCTTATTGCGCTCAACTGCAATATTCAATTCTTCCTGATGAACCGTCCGAATTATATATCTCAAAATAAAACCCGGTAAAAATTTCAATAATTTCGGATTTTTACCTGCAATTGCTTTTTTTACATCAATGAATTTCTCGGATAGGGTTTCAGGTGATTGCTCGGTCATAATTTGTATTGAAAATACAGTTCTTTTCGTAAAAATAAGAAATATTTATAAACCCGAAAATTCATCTAAGGATTAACAATAAACGGGTAATTTGTTTTTTGGTATTTATCTTTCATTACCCATACTTTCATATTCATGGAAGTATCAAAGGGGCCATCGACAATTGCCATATTAATTATCCAGGCAGGAACAATTCCTCCAGGGTTAACCAATAATTCATACTCAAGTTCTACTATCCCATTTTTTAAAGGTTTAAGCGTCCAAGACCCTCGGAATTCACGAATACGAATATGGTCTTTATCTTCAGGAATAAAATCAGGAATGCAGGTAACTTTTTGATAGACAATCTTAGTTTTCGGATCCTGAAAGGTATTTACGTCAACTACCATATCACGATCATCAACCGGCCAGGGAGCGGCAACAGTCTGGTAGCGGATCAAATGTTTGTCAGAATCTTTTTTAAGTATTTTGGAAGCGTCACATCTATATACCCATTGCGGAAAAGAAGGTGCATCATTTAACAGCGCTACAATACTGGACAGCGATGTTTTTATTTGATAAACAACCTTTAACTCTTTGTATTTCGAATTTTCTGCTATTCTGGAATATACAGTAATTCCATTTTCAAATTTTTGGAGTTGCCAATCCGAAACTGATTTTTGAGGAAATTCAGGTTTGGAAAAAGGCAAAAAAAGCAAAAGAAAAATAAAAGGATATTGATTTTTCATACTATAAAGGTTCCATCCTGCTTTAACCAAAACTCATTTACATACAAATTAAACGAATTATATGATTTTGAACTAAAAAACCTCGTGCAAATATAGCCATCTATTTAATGATGTGATGTGATATTTTTCACTCGTATTTTTGACAAATACCCCAATAACAGGAATTGGTGTAAAAAAAAGGCTACCAAATTGGGTAGCCTCTTTCCATTAAATTATGAAGGAGTATTCGTGTTATTTTACAATTAATCTTTTCGTTTCATTACCTAATTTAGAAGAAGCCTTAATAAAATAAATCCCTGGAATTAATTTTTCAGAAAGGTCGATTGCATATACATTTTCATTTTCATTTTCCACAACAACGATCTTTGAATAATGCTCTCTGCCTAAAGCGTCATAAACAACTACAAGCAATTCTTCTCCCTTTGTTGATGAGATTGAAATATTAACAAGTTTGCCTTCATTTGGATTTGGGAAAACATTTAAGCTAATATCATTATTTATGGTTGAAAATTTTGAAACTGTTCTTATTTCATTTCCATTTCCATTATCAATAATTATATCATTTGCGATTCCTGTAGGAACTGAATGAAAAGAATTAGGATCAACAACTTCATTAAAGCAATTGGTGGTCATGGTGTATTCTTTGGTAAATGAAATAACCAAGTTATCAGTGGTAGTAAGGGTGCCGGAAGAAGCAAAATCTGTGGGCACACTTGATGTTGAAACAACAGTACTGTCAATAAAAGAGTAAGAAACATTCCCGCAAGAGGTTCCACCATCTGAATTTGTTTTTATTAAATAGGAATCAAAATCATTTGTGCCAACAACATTAGAAGTTGCCGAAATAAGGTAGCCTCCATCGTTTGTTTGGATAACATCATTTCCTCCATCAGCACCTAATCCACCAAATTTCTTAGCCCAAATAATGACTCCATTAGCATCTAATTTTATTAAACTAATATCTGAATCTACATTACCAGTTGTTGAACCAGTTGTGTCATTTGTACTTACTGTTTCTAGGGTACTTCCAGATACCGTTGTGTCTATTGTTCCTACTGTAGAAATCGAACCTGAAGTTAACGTTATTGAACCTCCTGAATTAAACATTTGTGAACCAGAAAAAGCTGAAAGCACAAATTGCCCATCTGAAGTTGGTGTAATATTTTTTGCAAAATCCTCGTAAGAACTATTATATGTATTAGAAAAGAGAACATCGCCATCGCTATTCGTTTTTATTAGATAAATATCAGTATCACCTATACCAAAACTTGCTGTATTTCCAATAACCATATACCCTCCATCAGCATTTTGTAAACCGCTATTTCCAGAATCCTGATTTATGCCCCCAATTGCTTTCGACCAAATTTTATTGCCATTCACATCTATTTTCATTAAATAGACATCATCATCACCGCCTGCACTAAAACTATTTGAAGTACCTGTTATGATATACCCTCCATCATTTGTTTTTTTGATTGAATTGGCAACATCATTGTTGGAACCACCAAAGGTTTTGTTCCATTTCTCGCCTCCATCAGCATCAATATGTAAAATGAACATATCTTTCATTCCGGAACCAAAACTTTCTGTATATCCTGCAACCAGGAAGCTGTTGTCATTATTATATTCAATGGACAAGCCCGATTCATTTCCGCTTCCGCCATAAATTTTTGACCAAAGCATTACTCCGTTTGAATCTGTTTTTATTAATAAAATATCAGTATCCCCATTTCCAAGGCTATTAGTAGTTCCTACAATAAGGAAACCATTGTTTGAGGTTTGTTGAATAGCATGACAAAAATCATCACCCAATTCACCATAAGTCTTAGTCCAAATGGTATCTCCCTTTGAATCCATTTTTGCCAAAGAAATATCTGAATCTCCTGACAGCGATTTGCTTGAATTGGAAACCAAAACAAGGTTTCCATTAGCAGTTTGAATTGACGATACGCCTGAATCGAAATTCCGACCCCCGAATGTTTTTTCAAATGTTATCTGAGCAAATACAGTTGTAAGGCTCAAACTTAGCGAGATGATTAGTAATGGAGTTTTCATGCTGTTTAGATTTATAATTATTACAATACAAAGGAACACAACATTAGAAAGTCTACATAACCGAAATAATACATTCCTAGACGCATGTAAGAAATTCTAGAAATAAGACAATTTATAAAAATTCATGCGGATTGAAATTCTATACATTCAATCACACTAATACCTAATTATACTGCAGCTTTTGTAACAATGTAAATAGCAAAAAAATTAAAAATCCTATTTTGAGTTTATAGCAAGGTGCAAACCCAACACTTTGACGAAAACATGTTTATTATCAAGTCTAATGGCATTTGTATATATATAATTCAATTTAGGCGAATTAAAGACTGGATTAGGCGAAAAACTTAACCTTAAAGCAACTTTTTATTTCGATTTTTCGTTCAAAATCCTGTGTTTATAGAGCAATTGCTAATTATGTAAGAGTATTTTTATAGTAATTGAATTAGGAAGAAATAATCAATGTATGCTTTATATCATATTCTTTCTTCTCGTTTTCGCATACCTTTATCAAACGAATCAGTTTCTTGCTCTTTTGGCTTTTTGTCATTTTTTATGCTCCTTATTCTATGAAAAACAAACTACTTCAAAATCTTTTTTTTACGGTTTTGCTATTTATTGGATTTTCATTAACCCCTTTGTTTGCAGAGCATATTCACCCATCTATGAAAATAAAGATTCAAAAAAAGGAAGTTAGTATTTTAAAACTTTTTAATATCGAGTTATATAAAATGGGACTGACAAGGCAACAAATATTCTCCTACAAAATCAAAAAAAATCAAAAAAAACTTTTTGACTGCATAATTAACATTAGAA
>JAPLDC010000470.1 GCA_026391935.1 Bacteroidota bacterium
TTCTGCTACGCTCATTTGGCATTTTAAATTCGACAGCAAATATCGTTAATTTTCCAAGATTTGACAAGTTATTACAGTAAAAACTTGTAAGAATCAAATTCTTTAAGAATTTTCGTATTTTTGATTTATGTGCTACTCCGTCTCCTCAAAATTGTCTGGTATACAATTAAAGCAACTTGAAAATGATTTTTCAACCGAATTGGAAGAAAAGGAAGTTCCTGAGTTTTATGTTGCATCAGGTTTTGGTCATCCAAAACTTCCTATTATAACTTCTGAAAATAAGTTTAGAAATTATCGTTGGGGATTAATTCCACATTGGGCGAAAGATTTTGAAGCAGCGAAGAAAAGCAGAGTTCAATGCTTAAATTGTATTGGTGAAGAAGCAGATTCTAAACCATCGTTTCGGGATGCAATAAAAGGTGGTCAATTCTGCATTATTCCCATAAATGGTTTTTACGAATGGCATCATTTTAATGAGGAGAAATATCCTCATTTTATTTATCCAAAAGACAAGTCGGTTTTTCTTTTGGCTGGATTGTATAATCAATGGACGAATAAAGCTATTGATGAAGTTCATGATACTTTTACTATTATTACTACACGAGCAAATGATAGAATGGAATGGATTCACAATTCAAAAAAGAGAATGCCAGCTATTCTCAATTTGAATGATGCAAAGACCTGGTTAGATAAAGGCATTTCTTACGAACAGAAAAAGAAATTACTGGAACCTTTGGATTCAAGCTTAATGGGAGATCATTCCATCAGCAAACTAATTACAAATCGAAAGGAAAATCCAAATAATCCGAAAGTGATGGAACCTTTCGAATACCCCGAACTAGCTCTTAGTTAATTTTTCATTTTGTGTCTTGGCAAATCAACTTCAGTTGGATATGGTGCGCGATGTGTTGAACTAACATCTTGTTTTATTTGTTCATGCACTTTGAATTGTCTACTGCTTGAGTTAGAATAACGTGGATCTGGAATGAAGGGCATTTTTGCCATCTTTGTTATTGTAACAGTTGGAAAATGAAAATCAACTTCTACTGTTCCGTATAATAGATAACATCCTCCTCCTTTAAATGGATAATTTACCAAACTGCTGGCAAAATGTGCTGTGTCAAAGTATTCTCCTTCTGCATCAATCCATGTTCCGAAATACATAGTTCCTGCCTTAGTTGGTACTTGCTTTGTTGAAACCAAGTACGCCAACATTTTGATCTGCTTTTTATGATGCTTCAATAAGTCCTTTGCCATTACATCTCCGCGATACTTCGTTTGCAATAAATCAAATGGTGAACAGGAAACAGGAAAGCTTAAAATTTCAATTTCGTCAAAGGCATCTTCAAAATCTGATCGTTCCAACACAGGAAGCTTATATTCCTTCACTGGTTCTTGAAGTAACATCCAATTTCTGTTTTCTGGTTTGAAGTTTACAAGAATCAACCTCGCAGCTAAAACTAATTCATTCTTTGTTTTTCCAGTAAAACGAAATGCTCCAATAAATATTAGAGTTTGTATTCCCTCTATGCCCACAGGAATACGGTTAATAAAATCTTCCATTGATTTATAGTCACCATTTTTTTCTCTTTCCTCAACAATAGAATTCGCAAAAGAAGAATTTAAACTTTTCAAATGCATGAAACCTAAATAAACATCAATTCCATAGACCATTGTTATATACAGACTTTTGTTGACGCAAGGGTTATTAATAATTGCGCCTGACATTTTAGCTTCATGAACATAAATTTCTGGGCGATAAAATCCTCCTCCGTTATTTATTGCCGACACCATAAATTCTACTCCATAGTAAACTTTCAAATAAAGACTTTGGTAGCTTTCAACAGCATAGGAGGCGGAATGTGCTTTACAAAATGAATATCCAGCAAAGGATTCAATTTGTCTGTAAACCTCTTCGCTTAATTTTAGCGGATGGCCTTTTTTCTCGCAGGATAAAAAGAATTGTTCTTTGACAGTGTGTAATTCTTTCAGCGATCTGCTCTTCCCACTAATCGCTCTACGAAGAATATCACCGTAAGCCGCTTCAAGCCCTGCATAATGTAAAGCAATTTTAATTACGTCTTCTTGATAAACCATTACTCCATAAGTTTCACCAAGTTGTTCTTTAAAAACATCGTGGAAATATTCGAATTTATCCGGATTATTATGGCGAAATATATATTCCTTCATCATTCCGCTTTGTGCTACACCTGGACGAATGATACTTGATGCTGCAACCAACACTTTGTAGTTGTCGCATTTCAAACGTCTAAGAAGTCCACGCATAGCAGGACTTTCAATGTAAAAGCATCCCAGCGTTTTCCCTTTACTTAAAAACTCATTACACCTTACTTCATTTTTAGAAATTGAAACATCTTTGATATTAACTTTTATCCTTCGATTCTTTTCAACCAGCTTTACGGTATCGTCAATTGTTCCTAAGCCACGCTGACTCAGGATATCGAATTTCTCAAAGCCTATGTCCTCTGCAATGTGCATATCAAATTGTACAATTGGAAATCCTTTTGGTGGCATTTCGAGTGCAGTAAAATTGGTGATAGGTTCTTCAGAAATTAAAATTCCGCAAGAATGCATACTCCTTTGGTTGGGATATTTTTCAAGCATCATTCCGTATTCCTCCACCAACTTTACGATTGAATTTTTATCATGACTAGCCATTGGAGACTTTGCTAATACATCCAATTCTTCTTTAGGCAAACCGAATACTTTTCCGACCTCTCGAAATATCGAACGATACTTGAACTCCGCTATCGTACCACAAAAAGCAACATGATTAGGATCAAAGCGTTTAAAAATATAATCTAAAATAAAATCTCTCTCCTGCCACGACCAATCAATGTCAAAGTCGGGAGGACTTTTACGACTTGAATTTAAAAAGCGTTCGAAGTATAGATCCAGTTCGATAGGGCAAATATCTGTGATGCCTAAACAATAACTAACGATACTATTTGCTCCACTACCACGACCAACATGCATAAATCCTCTGCTATTACTGTAGCGGATAATATCCCAAGTAATTAAGAAATAACCGCCAAAGTTTAAATCATCTATTACCTTCAGTTCTTTTAATACTCTTGCATGAGCTTCCTTATTATTTTTGCCATAACGCTTGATTAACCCTTCGTGCGCTAAATTTTCTAGAAGTAATTTATCTCCAAGTTTACTTTTTGTATAAAACCTTTTATTTCTTGGAGTATTAAAAGAGAATTCAAAATTGCATTTATCAATCAGTCGCTCGGTGTTCTTTACTATTTCTGGGTAGTCGTTATACTTTAATAGTAATTCATCTAGCGGAAGCATTACTTCCGTTGTTTTGCAATAATCATCGCTTGTAAGTTTAGATAATATAATGTTTGTATCAATCGCCCTAAGAATCTTATGCAGATTAAATTCCTTTTTAGTTCTAAAAGTTACAGGATGGAATACAACCATCTTATCTAATTTATCTTTCCACTCATCTCTAAAGAGTTTTATTAACTGCTCCGCGCGAATGCCTATGTACTCATTATCTTTTAAAACCAATGGTATGTTGTCCATTGGATATATTACAGCGACATTAATGAACTCCGGTGCATATTCTGGAAGTGGTGTGCTTTCAAAATTATGCTTTGTAAGTAAGCGGCACATTTCTCCAATCCCATCTTTGTTTTTTGCTAGACCAACAAAATGCAATTTATTATTGTGCCGAAACTCAATTCCAACAAGCGGTTTAATTTCTACAGTTTTACAAGCCTTAATAAAATCATAAATACCGGTAACGGTATTAACATCAGTTAGTGCCAATGCTTTCACATTGCAATGTTTAGCTTGCTGCACTAATTCATCCAATTGTAAATCTTCAGCATAAAGTGGACTAGTTTTAATCAAATATAAGAGAGTGTTTCCAA
>JAPLDC010000429.1 GCA_026391935.1 Bacteroidota bacterium
AAGGTCCCAAGAAGGTTCGGCCTTGGAACACATTTGTTCCAAAGCCGTTATAACTCTGTTCTCTTCTTGAGAAACTAAATATAGAATTGTTCTTAACCAGAAAAACCAAGGAGTAAAATATCCAGCCTTGCCTGCAATAATTTTATCGTATGAAGGATTAGCTGTTACACCATCTTCTAAGAATTTATTATAAACATCCTTATCCATCCAATGATACAAATGGTGCAGATGAAATTGACCTGCTAAAAGTATAATTACCATTACTATTCCACCAACAGGCAGGTAGCAGGATATAGCTTCGTAAACACGTTTTACAGCTACTGACCAAGCTACCTCAGCAACGTATTGCAATGCCATAAAGAAAGTTGCAAGCAATGCAATTCCCATATAGAAATAGCCATTTACTAATAAATTAGCCCAGAAACGAGTGTGATGATATTCCTCAGCATTTACGCCTTCAGGAGCGGTATCAGTTAGTAAGCCGGCAATAATAGTGATCAACCCTATCGCCATTAAACCAAAAGTAATGTTTTTGGTCTTGCTTGAAAACGTGTAATTATTATTCATATCAGTATTCATTTATCTTTTTATCTCAAATAAGTCTATAATTATTTTTTTGGTTTTTCTGCTTTTACGGCAACCACAACAGGCTCTTTTTTAGTTGAATCTGTTGCAACCGTTGCTGCATCGTTACCTTGCAATTTTTGTACATACATAATAACTTTCCATCGCTCTTCTTTAGTTAACTGACTTGCATGTGAGCCCATCAAGTTTTTTCCATACGTAAGTGTGTGAAACATTTTTCCTTCCGGTAAGTTTTTCAAAACTGTCTTATAGGATGGTGGAGGTCCGGGTAATTTTGAACCCACAATTCCATCACCTTCACCGCTTTTTCCATGGCACGGTGAACAGAATCTATTAAATAAAAATTCTCCACGCTGTAAATTCTCATCTGTTTTTGGCAACGGATTGTGTAAATTTAATCCTGCAGCCTCATATCCTTCAAGAGTGTTTGGATACCCATAAGGCATGAACCCCCGAGGAATAGTTCCAGCAACCGGAAGTCTGTTAGAGGCCAGTGTGTCGAACGTTCCATCCGCGTTTTTATTAACATAAAACAAGTTTGATTCTAATGAAGGAGAACGGTACATATCCGGAGCAAACTCTACACCGGGACTGTTCGGGTCATGTTTTGAGCAAGATGTAAAACTTAGCGTTACACAGCCAAAAACTGCCATCAAAGAAATTATTTTTGTTACCTTTTTTTTCATTGTAGTATATAATTCTAAAGCAAATTCTTTTCTAAATTATTTATGGTGAATTTCTGAAGCACCGCCTGTTTTTAACATTGATTCAATGTTATTTTTGTTTTCTTCTTTTGTTTCGATCACAATCATAAATTTATCATCTGTAGTGCGTGGATCAGGATTTTTCGCCTTTGCTCCCGGTAGTAACCAGCATCTCAGATAGAAAGTAATTGCCATTCCATGAGCAGCACATAATACTGTGGACTCAAATGAAATAGGAATAAATGCAGGGACGTTCATGTAGTACGCAAAACTTGGTTTACCTCCGATGTCTGTTGGCCAATCTGCAATCATCATATACCACATCATAAGGGTTGCCAATGTCAATCCTGTTAATCCGTATATAAATGCACAAATTGCAATTCTTGTTCTTGGAAGTCCGATTGCTGCATCTAGTCCATGCACAGGAAATGGTGTGAATACGTCCTTGATCCGAATTCCTTTTGAATGAAGAGATGAAGCGGTAGCCAACATCGGCTCTTCATCATCAAATATCGCGTGTATTACTGCTTTACTCATATCTAATTAAACTTAATTGTTTATTTATTTCAAATTTAGTGATGCGCAGCATGTCCTTGTGCAGCGTGTTTTTCTTTATATTCTTGTCCTGATGATTTCAAAATTGACTTTAATTCAGCTTGAGCAATTACAGGGAAATATCTTGTAAATAATAAGAAAAATGTAAAGAACATTCCTATTGTTCCTGTGTAAATACCAACGTCAACAAACGAAGGCGAATACATGTTCCAGGTCGATGGTAAAAATGTACGACACAAAGTAGGAACGATAATTACAAAACGTTCGAACCACATACCTATATTTACTATGATTGACATGATGAATGTAAATGTTAAGTTGGTACGTAATTTTTTAGACCAGAATAATTGCGGAGAAACCACGTTACAAGTCATCATGGCTGCATATGCCCACCAATATGGACCTGTAGCACGATTTAAAAATGCATATTGCTCATATTCTACACCAGAATACCAAGAAATAAATAATTCGGTAAGATAGGCAACACCTACAATAGAACCTGTAACAATGATTACAATGTTCATATATTCAATGTGCTTGATGGTAATGTAATTTTCTAAATTATAGATCTTACGAAGAATAATCAGTAATGTTAACACCATTGCAAATCCAGAAAATACGGCTCCGGCAACGAAATAAGGAGGGAAGATAGTTGTGTGCCACCCCGGAACAATAGATGTAGCAAAGTCCATGGATACAATTGAGTGAACCGAGAATACAAGTGGTGTTGATAGTCCTGCAAGTACTAAAGATACTTCTTCAAATCGGCTCCAGTGGCGTGCACTTCCTCCCCAACCAAAACTTAGGATGCTATACATTTTTCTTGCAAATGGTTTTGTTGCTCTGTCGCGAATCATTGCGAAATCGGGAACCAATCCTGTATACCAGAAAACTAATGATACAGAGAAATAGGTTGATACCGCAAATACGTCCCACATTAATGGAGAGTTAAAGTTCACCCATAAAGAACCAAATTGATTTGGCAATGGGAACAACCAATAATCTAACCAAGGACGACCAGTGTGCAATAACACGAAGATAGCTGCACACATTACGGCAAAAATTGTCATCGCTTCAGCCGCACGGTTGATAGCCATTCTCCATTTTTGACGGAATAATAATAATACAGCAGAAATTAATGTTCCGGCATGACCGATACCGATCCACCATACGAAGTTGGTAATGTCAAACGCCCAGTCTACACCGTTGTTAGAACCCCACACACCGATACCGGTTCCGATAGTGTATGCTAAACAAGCTATTCCCCATAGAAAACAAATAACGGAAATGGTCAAAAGTATATACCAATACTTTGAAGCTTTTCCTTCTATCGGTCTTACGATATCTTCAGTGATCTGATGATAGGTTTTATTACCAAGGATTAAGGGCTCTCTAATTTCTGATTCGTGCTGCATATTATAATCTAATTATAAATAAAAATACTTTTTTGTTATTAAGCTTTTGCTTTTTCTTCTTTTATATCTGCGTGTTCGCCAGAAGATTTTTTACCTTCTTCAATTGTTTCCTCACAGTTTCTAACCTTTGTCAAGTAGGACACTGTAGGTTTTACTCCAAGTTCTTCAAGGATAAAATAATTACGACCTTCCGCTTCCTTGTTTCTTAACAAGGTGATTTCACTTTGCTCATCATTTAAGTCACCAAAATAAATTGCATTCGTAGGACAAGATTGCTGACAAGCAGTTTTTATTGCTCCGTCTTTTAATGGCGCTTCCAATTTCTTAGCATCCAATTTTCCTTCTTGTATTCTTTGAACACACATAGAGCATTTTTCCATTACTCCACGTGAACGAACTACAACATCAGGATTTAATACCATTCTTCCAAGATCATCCTGAGTTGGGTTTAGTGCAAAATCAGGGTTTTCATTATAGTTAAACCAATTGAAACGTCTAACTTTGAATGGACAGTTGTTGGCGCAGTAACGAGTACCAACACAACGATTATAGGCCATCATGTTCAATCCTTCGGAACTATGGTTGGTAGCCAATACCGGACAAACGTTCTCGCAAGGAGCATGGTTACAGTGCTGACACATGATAGGTTGGAAAACAACTTTCGGATTTTCAGCTGCAGGATTTTCCATCTCCAAATACATCTCCATTCCACCAACTCCTTCTTCTTTTGCAACTTCTTTATTCATATCACTGCTATAGTATCTGTCAATACGCAACCAGTGCATTTCTCTTGTTTTCATTACTTCTGCTTTCCCAACAACAGCAACGTTGTTTTCTGCAGTACAACTTACAACGCAACTTCCACATCCAATACAAGAGTTTAAGTCAATCGTCATTCCCCATTTATGTCCAGGGCGATCAAATGAATTCCATAGATCGATTGTTGCTGCTTTTTTGATTCCGGAATGTGTAACCATCATCTCATCAGCATTTCCTGATTTAGGATTTTTCTTATAGTTTTCTAAATTCGTCTCTCTTACAATTTCACGTCCCATTAACGTGTGGTGAATTTGTGTTCCTGCAATTGATGTAGTTTCATTGGTGTTTTCAACTGTTACATTGAATGCACCATACATCATTGTGCCGTCTATAATTTGAACAAACGGATATGCATTTTTTCCAACTACTCCTGTTTTTTCGCTTAAAGTTCCAGCTTTTTCACGACCGTATCCTAAAGCGATACCCATTGTCCCTTCAGCTTGGCCTGGTTGTGGTATAACCGGAAGCTTAATTGTTGTTCCATTTACCGTTACATTCAATAAGGTCGCTTTTCTGTCTTGACGTTTCATCAATTCATAGCCCTTAGCTGCCATTTCCTTAGGAGACATTGTAACATAATTGTCCCAGGTAATTTTTGAGATTGGATCAGGTAATTCTTGTAACCAAGGGTTATTCGCCTGATTACCATTGCCAATCGCAACTTTTTCATACAAGGCTAATTCTAATTCTCCTGATTTTACAGAATTTATTTTTTGAGCTGCATCACTCAAACTTATTTTTTGTATTACCGGAGTAATATCAGCTTTTGCTTCTTTCGCAAGTTTTACCTCCTTTACAGGTTTTGCTTTTGCAGAAGAAATAACAATCGGAGCAGTTACTTTTGTGCTATCAGAAATAGCTGTCGCCAATACTTCCTCATCTCCTTTTCCAACTTCAATTGCTCCGTCATGTAAGGAGTGATTCCAAAAATCTGTGAATACCATGTATTTCCCTTGCATCGGAAATACTTTTTCCATCCATGTTTTTTGGATGAAAGATAAATAACCGTCATGATTTCCTGCCCAAATTAGTAATGTATCCTGAGCTTGACGAGTACCTTCGTGACGAGGTTTTGTGAACAAAGGAGTGATGGTTGGTTGCGCTAAGCTGTAATGTGCTTTCTTTGGGTTGTAATCATTCCACGATTCAAGGTAATTCAGATCAGGACAAACGTATTGCGCTAATGCAGCAGTTTCATCTACTCTGTCTGCAAAAGAGATGCGCATACCTACCTTTTGAAATGCATCAGCAAATTTTAGAGAAGCAGGGGCAGTATAAACTGGGTTTGTATTATAGGTAATAATTGCATCCACTTTTCCTGAAGCCATTTCTGAAACAAGATCTGCAAATGCTGCATCGTCACCTTGATGAGTATATGTTGGGTTCTCAATATCTATGGTCTTACCATAGTTGTCAAGCATATTGTTAATTCCATTTACGATTAATTGAACATTGGTATCATTTGAACCGCTTATCACTAATGATTTTCCTTTGTTTGCTGCCAATTCTTTCGCTGCTTTTGTAATGTCAGCATCACAAGATAATGAAGAAGAAGGAAGTGAAGTGCCTCCAACTATTTTTGCAACAGCATTGTATAAATTGACAACGACTTTTCCTTGTTCAGATACTTTAACAGGAATACGTGTATCTGCATTTGCTCCCGTTAAAGATAAGTTGGATTCAAACTGAATGTGTTTCGACATTTCAGCATGCTCTTTACTTACTTTCCGGTTCTTAATATATTGTTTAGAAAATTCGATTGGAGAGATCCAGTTTGCCAAAAAATCGGCGCCTATACTAACAATCACCTCAGCATTAGAAAAATTGTATGAAGGAATTACTTCCTGACCAAATGTTTGCGCATTTGCTTTTGACATTCCTGAAAAGGATACAGCGTCATACGTTATATGTTTTGTAGTAGGATATTTTACAGTAAATTCGGCTATTACATCTTTTGTAGATGGGCTGATAATTGAAGATGATAAGATCCGTATCGCTCCGCCTTTTGCAGCTATCGCAGCTAATTTCCCACCAATTTCTAAGTCAGTATTCCCCCAAGATGTAGCTGTGCCATTTGCAGTAGGGCCTGTTAATCGTGAAGAATCATATAATGAAAGTACCGATGCTTGAACACGCGCATTTGTGCCACCCATGGTTACTTTTGATAAATCATTCCCTTCTATTTTTATAGGACGACCTTCGCGTGTTTTTACTATAATTGAAGCGTAATCGTTTCCATCATAGTAAGTGGATGCATACCAATTAGCAACGCCAGGTATTATTTCTTCAGGTTTTACAACGTAAGGAATTGCTTTATTCACGGGCGTTTCACAAGCTGCTAATGATGCTGCTGTCACACTAAAGCCTAAAAATTTCAAGAAATCTCTACGGTTTGTTCCGCTGGTTTCAAGGTTTTCATTTCCTAAAAACTTTTCTACAGGCATTTGCTCCGCAAATTCATTTTGCGCATTTTGAACAAACTCAGGACTATTGTTTAACTCTTCAAGTCCTTTCCAGTATTTTTTTGTTGCCATATTTTTTTTAATTATAAATGCTGAATTATAAATTAGTAATGTTTTTCAGCGTTCTATTCTTTAATATTATTATCAGTAATCAAAAATTATTAATTAATAATTCATGATTTTATTAGTAGTGACATTTGCTGCACTCAATACCACCCATTCTGTCTACAGTAATCTTACGTTGATCAAAAGGCTGATTCTTGAATTTTTCAGTTAAATTTTTGTGTAATTTTTCGTAGTAAGGATTGCTTTGCATTCCCGGTACTTCTGTAGCCCTGTGGCAATTGATACACCATACCATTGTTAAAGGCATAACTTGAACAGCTGTCGTCATTGTTTTTACGTCACCATGACAAGTAGCACAATCTTGTTGTCCCACTTTTACGTGTTGCTGGTGAGAGAAAAATACAAAATCAGGAAGGTTGTGAACCTTTATCCATTGAATTGGTTTCTGAGGTTTAGTATATGCTCCTTTATCTGGATCCCAGCCCGCAGCTTCGTATATTTTTGCAATTTCAGTTTTTCCGGTGATTGGACCTTTGGATATTCCTTTATGGCAATTCATGCAAACGTTCACAGATGGAATTCCTGCAGTTTTACTTTTTTCTGCTCCGGAATGACAATATTGACAATCGATAGCATTATCGCCCGCATGTATCTTATGTGAAAAAGCAATCGGTTGTGTAGGTTGATATCCTTCGTATACACCAATACCTTTTAATGCATACCATCCAGAAGAAAGACAACCACCTAATAAGAATAAAATAACAAGAGCAGTAGTACGTTTGTGTGCGTTAACGCTGTTTTTAAACTCTTTCCAGAATCCGATTTTTGCATCATTCGGTAACCCGCTATTTGCATTTTGAATATTTTTTAAGGAATAACGAACAGCACGTAAAATTGCAACTAATAGAATCAAAAAGGCTAATACCCCAATTAGTATTGCCAAAGGATTTGCGCCTTTTTCAACAGGAGCAGTAGCGCCTGAAGCTGCAGTAGCAGCAACGGGTGCAGGCTCTTTATATTCTTTAACATATTTAATCACAGCTTTGATATCTGCATCAGCTAAAGTTGTGAATGAAGGCATTGCTGCTGGGCTAAACGTACTTACTTTGACAGCATATGCATCTCCGCTTTTAATCAACGCCTCATTGTTCTGTATCCATTTAAACATCCATTCTTCACTCGGAACACGAGATATTACACCTTGCAAACCTGGTCCTACGATGGTATTCGAGCCTAAACTATGACATACAGCACAGTTTTGCTTAAATATTTTTTCACCGTCTTGGGCGGAAACACAGTTAATACTTAGAAAAAATGAGAAAATTAGGAGGGAAAATTTTGCCAAAATTTGCTTTTTTGGCTGTTTGCAAATTGTATCCATATTGATTATTAACTATTTAACTCCGTTGAACCCTGAATTTATTGACTGAGGATTATGATATAAGTGACAAATCTATTAAGAATCACTATAAACAATTCAAAAAGAGGAAATTTTTTTAAAAAAAAACGTTATTTATATTGATTCTAAATAAGCGCTTCGGAATTTTTCTTTTTGATGGAAAATTCATCCGCAAAAAATTTAGTTTTATCAAAGAAAATTTGAAATTTGTCGAGGTGAAATATTCAATTTCGCGATAGGGGATTCAGTTTTTTTATCAAACATAATGGATATAGTTCAATTATAAATTACCTTTGTACTATGAATGTATTTAGAGTTATAGTTAGTGTTGTTTTTATTCTTTTAAGTGCATCAATTTCGAAAGCGCAAAATCCAAATGCTGAAATCGGGAAAGTTGAATTGGTGCAGGAAAAAAACGTAAAGGAATTAATAGATAAGCATATTGAAATTAATTCGAAAGCCCCAATAAAAGGCTATCGGATTAAAATACATTTTGGTTCAGACAAAAATAAAGCGAAGGAAGTTAAGGCAAAATTTATTGCAAAATTTCCTGATATTGCTGCATATGAAAAATATGATCAACCAAATTTTAACATTAGAGTTGGAGATTTTAGAACCAAGCTTGAAGCTTATAAAGTTCTTAAAGAAATTCAAGTTGAGTTCCCTTCCTCATTCCTTGTTCAAGATGAAATAGAAATGCCTAAGTTGATTGGTGCAGAAATAAAATAATCATTTTCGGAGACCTCAAAAACTAATAATTCTACCTCATTATTTTGGAATCTTAG
>JAPLDC010000060.1 GCA_026391935.1 Bacteroidota bacterium
TTCGTTTGAATATCGAGAATTTCACCTACAAAGCCATCAGCCATTTTTTCAACTGCCACATCAATCTTACTTATCGACTTAACGATGCCAGTAATAATGGAAACCATTGTCAAAATAATTCCGACAAAAACAGCCAACAATAATATTAACGAGAAAACAATACTAGAATTTGCATTTTTCAATTCCTCATTCGCTTTTCCAGCCAAAAAGTCGGCAGAATATTTTTCTACTTCTTTTAATTGATTGAAGGCGGCTGAAGATGTTGCCCACCAGTTTTCAAATGTGGAATTAAAATTGGCAAATGAGGGATCGAGATAGACTGAATCGACCATTTCAGTCATTTGATCTACAAATACACCCTGATACTTTTGTTCAAAAAAATCTTTTAGCTCAGGGCTAGCTTCTTTCTTGTAACTCCTTATATTTTCTTCGTAATCCGCCTTAACAGCAATGAAATCAGCAAATCCGGCCCCTTCAAATCTCCCTAATTCCAATGCATTACCTATACTTATCTTCATATTAGAAATATCGTCTCCTGCATGCCAAAGGGTAAAATGTGATTCAAACAGTGAATTCAGTATACTATTATTTGAACCACGAACAATAAGATCAAATCTATCAAAAAGTTGTATGTTGATTTGGTTATAAATTTTATCAATTCGAGAAAACAATTTTAATTCGTTTACACTTGCTCGAGCAGATACCAATTCTTTAAATGAAATGTCTTTCTCTGTATTAGTATCCCTTTCCTTGAATAAATTATAGTAGTCATGTATTGCGTCATCTGTTGCTTCTCTTCGTAATGCAAGCGCTGGAAAATCTTTTGTTCCATTGCTGGAGATATAAATAAGCGATACAGCTTGCTCATTATGCATTGCAGCAAGAACCGATGAAATAGAATTCATTTCTGCAAGAGCGTTTAGTGATTTCTGCGCCTCTTGTTTTACGGAAAATTCGCCACGTATACTAACAATAAGAAACGCGGATAAAGTACCAATCACAAGTATGGTAGCAAAAGTTAATTTGTTTTTGATCGATAGTTTTTTCAAAAAATTCATTTGGTAGATTTAGATAGTATAGTAATTATTTATTTTTCTGTTATTCAATTATTTATTTACAAATTCTCACAACATTATTTGTCTTTATCTTAAATATGAAGAGAATACGTAAAACTTTTTAATAGTTCTTCATTATTCATTTTGGGCATATTGACAAAAAAACATACATCAAAGAAATTATCTAAATAAAATCTATGAGAATATTAACCTCGCGCCTATCTATTTCAATGCCATGTATTAATATGCTGATAGTTAAGCATTTGAGATTGCACTAAAAATCAGCTATTCCATAAAATGGAAACGCTTTCCATAAAACAGAAATTAAGAATTATAAAAACTGCTTTGATCAATCAAATCAGCGTGTATAGCTGCCTTAATTTACAAAGGATTAGTGTAAATAATTTCTATTTAACAAAATCTCACATAAATTAATTCTGTATTTTATTAAAACCTAATTGAGACTGTACTGAAACCTAAATTCAGATTCCAGATTCAGGAACAGTATTTCCATATTTTGGAATAAAGATTCGTTAGATATGCTGCAAACACTTGACTATCAATATATATAAGGAATGGCACAGTGAATGTATTGCTGTGCAAGAAATCAAAATAACATAGTACAAAACAAACTTGAATATCAAAGCGTGGTTGAATTTTATATAACACTAAAATCAAAAAGCAATTAATGAAACGACTGGAAAAGTATATTCCATTATTGTTTCTCACCCTCTGTTGCTTTTTAATAGCGATAGCCGTCTATATTTCTATTACTCTAAAAGAATTTGAAAAAACATCCGCAGAGTTAGAAACTACATACACATTAATTAATCTTAACAATGGTCTGCTTTCGGATGTGCTAAGTATTGAGGCAAGTGTAGGAGAGTTTTTGCTTGTAGGGGACGATTCTTTTTTGAAACCATATTACACGAGTATCGCTGATATTTATAAAAGACTAGTTGCATTCGAAAAGTTAGCCCGTTCAGGTGAAGAACGAAGTATCATTGATAATTTTAAAAAACTGTTACAAGCAAGAGAAATTTCAACAGGTAAAGTAATTTCAAGACACCAAAGAAACATTCTAAGCATTCAGGACGAAATAGCCTTTAGTTATATTGGAAAAAGGCTTTCAGAAAAAATGAAAAGTACTGTTCAAAAAATAAACGGAACAGAACTTTCATTACTTCAACAACGGAAACTTGCCAATAACAGTTCTGCTAATAAATTCCGAATCATCATTATCATCTTGTTAATTACTATTTTTAATATTATTCTGATAGCAATAATTATTATAAACATCCAACGACAAAAAAGACACCTTACTGCTGAATTAGAAAAGTCAAATAATTTATTCAGCTCCATATTTGAGAATAACCCAGCATCAATAGCAATCAGCAGAATTAGTGATAACGTAATATTAAAAGCAAACAATAGTTTTATTCAACTAATGGATTGCTCTTCCAACGATGAAATAATAGGCAAGTCAGCACATGACTTAAATATGGTCCTAGAATCAAATGATGCAGATGAAGTTGCAAAAAAAATACGTGAAAATCATTTCAGCGAAAATCAAGAGACCTTAATAAAGACAAAAAAAGGTAAAACAAAATGTACCTCTACATCCGTCATTTATTTTGATATAGACAATGATCCTTGTCTTTTTTCTGTATCTATAGATATAACTGCAACCAAAAATGCAGAAGAAAAATTGATGGCAGCAAACCGTGAATTAGAAGCCTTTTCATATTCTGTTTCGCATGATCTAAGAGCTCCATTAAGAGCTATTAACGGGTATACATCGATTTTAATAGAAGATTACAATACCGTTTTAGATGCTGAAGGAGTAGGTTATTTGCAATCCATGCTAAAAAGTTCGAAAATGATGGGTAACCTAATCGATGATCTACTTGCTTTTTCGAGATTAGGAAGAACAGACGTGCCTTTGGCAGAAATAAATATGAACACTGTTGTAAAAACAGTAATTGAGGAACAATTAAATAATAATACAGAGAAATACGCTATTAAGATCCATGAGCTTCCTTCAATCATAGGACAGACAGTACTCATTAAACAGGTATGGGTCAATTTAATTTCTAATGCAATAAAATATTCACAACACAAAACAGATTCAAAAATTGAGATCGGGTCAACAAAAAAAGATGGTCTTACAATTTTTTATGTAAAAGATAACGGAGTAGGTTTCGATATGCAATATTATAATAAACTTTTTGGTGTTTTTCAACGCTTGCATTCAAAAGAGGAATTTGAAGGAACCGGCATTGGTTTGGCTATTGTTCAAAAGGCAATAAATCGACATAACGGAACAGTTTGGGCTGAATCGAAATTAAATGAAGGAACGACATTTTTCTTTAGCATACCTATCAGTAACAACAAAACAATATAAAACAAAAAACATGGACTATTCAGAAATTGAGATTTTATTTGCGGAAGACAGTATGGATGATGCAGCACTTACCATTCGTGCGCTAAAAAAAGGAGGATTAACAAATAAGCTCCACCATGTTATCGATGGGGCAGAAGCGCTCGATTTCCTTTATTGCAAGGGCGCTTACACGGACAGAAATATAAATCATCCTCTCAAACTGATTATGTTAGACTTAAAAATGCCCAAAGTTTCGGGTTGGGAAGTACTTGAAAAAGTAAAAGGAGATCCCCTATTAAAATCAATTCCGGTAGTCATACTCACCTCTTCAAAAGAAGATCCGGATATCAAAAAATGTTATGAGCTTGGTGCGAATAGCTACATAGTAAAACCGGTAGGAAGCGACAACTTCTTTCAAGCAATAAAAGCCCTTAGTTTTTATTGGATGATCTCCAATCAGCCACCTCATCACTTATAATTATTTATACATTGAATATTTTGCTAGAAGTAAATTAAAACAAATATCATGATTGCCGCTTTGAATATATTATTATTAGAGGATTCTGAAATTGATGCAGATATCCTGATTATGTTTCTTAATAGACAGAAGATAAAGTTCGTTCATACACGCGTTTGGACGAGAGAACAATTTATTGGTGCATTAGAGCTATCAAGTTATGATATTATAATTGCAGACCATTCACTTCCTCAATTCACAGGAATGGATGCTTTCCGAATAATGAAATCAAAAGAAAAAACACAGGGAACACCCTTTATTTTACTCACAGGAACAGTACCTGAACATATACTAATACAATATGCAAAAGAAGGAGTGGATGAATATATTTTGAAGGATAATTTGCTTCGTTTACCATCAGCGATTGACCATTTAATAACAAAGAAAAAAATAGAACTGTTACTAAAAAAATTAGAAACAGCGCATCGCGAAATTCAAGATAGTATTGCCTGTGCAAAAAGAATTCAAAATTCAATTCTACCTGATAAAGAATTATTAAAAGAAATTGCGTCAGAATCTTTTATTCTATTCAAACCAAAAGATAAGGTAAGTGGTGATTTTTATTTTTTCAGAAAAGACGAAAGCGGTTCTTTAATTACCGTAGCAGATTGCACCGGGCATGGAGTTCCCGGAGCTATGATGAGCATGGTTGGTATTGAAAAACTAAATAATTTGTTTCGTAAAATAAGGAATCCAAGTGAAATATTAAAAAAACTAAACAAAAGTTTGAGAACAGCTCTATCTGCAGGTGATTTTGAAAGTTCTGAAGGAATGGACATCGCTGTTTGTCAAATTGAAAATGACAGCAATACATTAAAATTTTCAGGTGCCAATAGACCACTTTGGATAATTCGAAAGGGGCAAACAGAAGTGGAAGAAATTGAAGGGACGAAAAGTGCCATCGGTTATAATTTTGCTAATATCGAGAATCCAGAATATGAATGCCATGAAATAAAATTAAATGAGGGGGATACCTTTTACATTTTTTCTGATGGTTTTGCTGATCAGTTTGGTGGTGAAAAAAACAAAAAAATAACGACCAAAAAATTTAAACAACAACTGCTGAGTATTCAAGATAAAACAATGCTTGAACAAGGTAACTACTTAAACGATTTTCTTGAAAATTGGATGGGGGCAGAAGAGCAAATAGATGATATTTTGGTGATAGGAATTCGGAAAGAAAAAAGCTTATCGGTTTAATTTAATCAATAAAAAGTGAAATAATGGATAGTACATTAAAAATACTAATTTTAGAAGACAATCCGATTGATGCTGATTTAATACATCGTGAATTAAAAAAATCAGGATTGATTTTCACTCATGAAGTTGTACAAACCAGAGACGAATTTGAACTTTCGATAGAAAATTTCAAGCCAGATCTAATTTTGTCAGACTTTTCGCTTCCTTCGTTTGATGGTCTTTCAGCATTTAAAATAAAACAAGAAAAGATACCGGGAATTCCTTTTATGATTATTTCGGGAACTATCGGCGATGAAAACGCTGTTGAATTAATCAAAAATGGCGTAACCGATTACGTTTTAAAGGATAAATTATTTTCATTAATGCCTAAAATACACAGGGCTCTAAATGAAATAAGAGAAAAACAAAAAAAGGAAGAAATTGAGCATAAAATGAAAATGCAAAATGAAAAATTATTCGAAATAGCATTTCTTCAATCACATCAAGTTCGCAGGCCTGTTGCGAGCATTCAGGGTTTAATTGGCTTGTTCAATTTTAAAGCTCCTGATGACCCTATCAATTCAGAAGTGCTTTCAAGACTTCAAATTGCAACTTTAGAATTTGATGAAATTATTAGATCGATCGTGCAAAAAACTTACGAGATAAAAAATATAAAATAATAAAGTCCAATATCATTTTTTATTTATGTGTTATCCTATTTTAAGATCGACGTCCATATTTATATTTATCAGCAAAATTGCAACAATAAAAACACTTTAATCACATTTCTCAATTTAAAATTATAAGATAATGAGAGTCTTATACTTCTTCTTTGATAATTTTTCAAAGCAGCGAACCCTCACTATATTTTTCTTTTTTATCAAACAGGTCAACCATTCTTTTCAAAAGCATGGAAAAACATACATTTGATTTAAAAACTACATTATGACATAGCTCATATTTCGAATACTTAAAAAAATCATTAAATTTGCGAGAATACACTTAGTATCAATAACATGAACACAGGTTATTGAATATTCAGAAATGTAATTAAAATTCAAAAAAATACATTATCTTGATAACATTATTCTTTTGAAGAAATTATATTTAAAATTTAAAAAGTTATGGATCCAATAATTAAAAAAAGTTTAAGCTACAAAGCCTGCCAATTAATGGCTGCGGCCGCAATTAGAAAAGCTGAAGAATTAAAAATGACTATTTCTATAACATTTGTGGACGAAAGTGGTGTACTTAAAGCCTTTTACAGGATGGACCATTCACCTTTAGTCACAATAGATGCATCCAGAAAAAAAGCTGTTACTGCTGTCGGGTATGGTATTCCAAGTGGCGACAGTTGGTATTCCTTTATTAAGGATGACCCTATTTTATTTCATGGCGTTCAACAATTCAAGGATTTTATTCTTCTGGGTGGTGGTTCTCCTATAATCCATGACGGAAGTGTGATAGGAGCAATCGGAATAAGTGGAGGACATTATAAACAAGATGAAGAATGCGTTAAAGAAGCACTTAAAGAATATAATTCAAATAGCTAATTAATGAAAAATTCACATCTTCAGGTAATAAAAAATCTGGATAAGTTTGCTTCCTCTTTTCCAAAGATCAATACTCTTGAAGGATTGGTCTTGGCCGTTGAAAAAGTTCTTGAAGAAAACATAGTGTGTGACCATACAGGACTTTTTCTTTTCGACCCTGTGGATAATAGGTTAAAGCTTCTTTATGCAAAAGGTTTTACAGAAGAAGAATTTAACGATGCGGATCAAACTGCGATGAAACGCCACCCTGGTTTAGTATATAAGACAGGGAAAATGATACATATTCCTGATGTACTATTAGATGCAGAGAATCTTACTTTATCAAGTAAGCGATCATTTAAAGTTCGCTGCCGATTATATATACCGGTAATGAATGGAGAAGAAATTGTTGGCGCTTTTGGGATCACAGATTCCTCCCCAAATGCATATACCGAAGATGATATCACTTTACTTTCCTTCATATGTAACATGGCCGGGGCCTTATATGCGAATATATTAAATCAAAACTTGTTGCAATCGGCAAATGAAGAAATATTAAATCTTTCCAGAATTTCAGCGGAAAGTCCTGAGCCGATCATGCGAATCAGTTATTATAAAATTTTACTATATGCAAACAATGCCAGTGATAAAATACTTAAATCATTAGGTTTTAAAGTTGGAGAAATTGCACGTGCCGATTTTCTTGCCGGAATAGAAGAAGTTTTAAAATCAGGCAAATCACTTCAAAGAGAAATCACGAATGATAACTCCGTATATTCTTTTTTATTTACACCTGTTGAAAAAGCAAAATACATAAATGTTTATGGAAGTGATATTACCGAACGGAAGAATTCGGAAAATGCATTACGCAAAAGTGAAGAGCATCAAAAGGCCATTCTTAATGCTATTCCCGATCTAATTTTTGTAATCGATAAAGCAGGTATTTTTATTAATTGTCATGTTTCAGACCCTTCACTTCTTTATGCTCCACCATCTGAATTTATAGGAAAAAAAATAGAAGACATATTACCTCCGGAAGTAGCAGTTGGATTTAAATCAACTATCTCAACTGTTTTTGCGTCAAATCAAATGCAGTTATTTGAATATTCACTTACAGTAGCAGAAGAAATACATTATTTTGAATGTCGGATTGTTCTTTATGAGCAAGATAAAATTTTCACGATCATTAGAGATATTACCAGTAAAAAGCAAATAGAAGGAGAACTGGAAGAGAATAGAGAAAAATACCAGGGATTATCTGAAGCGTCTTTTGAATCCATTTTTATTTCTGAAAAAGGAATTTGCATTGAACAAAACAAAGCAGCGGAAGAAATGTTTGGCTTTTCTACAGAAGAAGCTTTAGGAAGATATGGAACAGATTGGATTGCTCCTGAATACAGAGGAATAGTGATGAAGGCGATGATGGACGGAATTGAAACACCGTATGAAGCTGTAGCATTAAAAAAAGATGGCACAACATTCCCTTGTGTCTTACGCGGAAAGATGATGCATTATAAAGGGAGAAATGTTCGTGTAACATCTTTAACTAACAATTCAGTTCAGAAACATGCTGAGGAAGAATTAAAACAAATATCCGCCCGCTTAACATTAGCTACACTAGCAGGCAAAGTGGGCGTTTGGGATAGTGATCTTATTGGTGGTACTCTTTTTTGGGATGATCAGATGTTTGGTTTATATGGAATAAACAAAGCTGATTTTTCCGGCACTTATGAGTCGTGGTTAAAACACCTCCACCCGGAAGATAAGGAAAGAGGAGATACTGAAATTCAAATGGCCTTGAAAGGAGAAAAAGATTTTGATACAGAGTTTCAGATTATATGGCCCGATGGAACTATTAAGAATATCAGATCACAAGCAATTGTTCAACGTGATGATTCAGGAAAAGCATTACGGATGATTGGCACCAATTGGGATATTACTCAACAAAAGCAAACCGAAAAAACATTGCTTCATTATACTAAAATGCAAAATATAATGATGGATATGGCATCTCGGTTTATAAATATACCGGCGGATGAGGTAAATGACACGATTCAGGTTTCATTAAGATTAATTGCTCAATTTGTGGATGCAAACGTAAGTTGTATTTTCAATTATGATACTACTAAAAATTATTTTTCGAATGAATACGAATGGAGCAGTACAAATATTATCCCACAAATAAATAATCTACAAAATGTAAAAACGGACTTTATTGAAGATTTTATTAGTTCGCATATTAAAGGATATATTACTTATGAAGGAGATATAGCATCCCTTTCTAACAGTCCATTAAAAAAATCGCTGGAACTTCAGGGAGTAAAATCTATTCTTACAATTCCCATGATGTCCGGTGACAATTGTATTGGCTTCGTTAGTTTTGCGTCTATCAAAAGCAACTACATATATTCAAATGAATCTATTGCTTTACTCCATTTATTTACCCTAATGCTAGTAAATGTAAAAAACAAGGCAATAGCCGAAAACAAATTAATTGAATCTAATACTTCTCTTGAAGCAGCTACAATAAAAGCTAAAGACATGTCAATTCAAGCTGAAATGGCGAATAAGGCAAAAAGTTCATTTCTTGCAAATGTGTCACATGAAATTCGAACTCCCATGAACGCAATAATTGGAATGTCCGATATATTGAATGAAGAAAATCTTACAATTGACCAGAAGGAATGTGTAGACACCATTGCATTATCAGCAAATAATTTATTATCCATAATAAATGACATTCTAGATTTTTCTAAAATTGAGTCCGGTAAAATTATTTTTGAAAACGAACCTTTCAAACTCAAAGAATTAATTGAAGATGTTATTCACACGTTTTATTATGCAGCCACTAATAAGAATCTTGAATTATCCTATTCTATTGCAGACAAAACTCCGGAAATACTTTTTGGTGACACAATTCGATTAAGACAAGTTCTTTTAAATTTGGTTGGAAATTCCATAAAATTTACAGAAAAAGGGAGTATCAAAATTGACATTCAAATAGAAAGTCAGACAGACAATTCGTATATTCTTCTTTTCAGAGTTACTGATACCGGAGTGGGCATATCAGAAGAAAAATTAATTACAATTTTCGACAGATTTAGTCAGGCAAGCAATGAAACAACCCGTAAATATGGTGGAACAGGACTTGGATTAACAATAGCTAAACAATTAGTAGAATTACAAGGAGGAAGAATTTTTGTTGATAGCACAGTAAACAAAGGAACGTGTTTTTCTTTTATTCTTACATTTAATAATGGAGCATCTAGAAATACGAAAGTGAAATTAAAATCAGATTCGGGAACCATTTCATCTTCCGAATTGAAAGGATTAAGAATTCTTTTGGCAGAAGATAATGTCATGAATCAATTATTAGCAAAAAAGATCCTCAACAAATGGAGTGTGGAACTTGACATTGCAGATAATGGAGAAATTGCAATTCAGAAAATTTTGGAAACAGATTACGACATTATTCTTATGGACATTCAAATGCCGATAATGGATGGTTATGAAACGACAAGGCATATCCGAACTATAATTTCAGGCCCTAAATCGCAAACGCCAATTATTGCCATGACAGCTCATGCACTTGTGGGTGAAGCTGAAAAATGTATCGCAATAGGAATGAATGACTACATTTCAAAACCTTTTAAACAAATAACACTATTTGAAAAAATCAAGCAACATGCTTTAAAAATAGCCGATTCTAATTCAAAAGAAATTAATTCGGAAACTTCTATTCCTGAAGCATCATTTACAAAAAATCAATACAAATGCATAGACTTAACATATCTAAATGATCTTTCTGACGGAAAAAAAGAATTTATGATTCCTTTGATTGATGCGTTTCTAACTGAAGCCCCGAAAATGCTTGAAAAAATGAACGTTTATGTCCGAGAGAAAAAATGGCAGGATCTACAAAATATTGCCCATAAAATGAAGCCTTCTATTGCTATTATTGGGATAAAAAGTATTAAGGTTACTGTAGAGTTAGTAGAACAGTATTCAAAAGAAAAAACGAATCTTGAATTGCTTCCCGCAATGATTGAAAACATTACACTTATTTGCTCCGCAGCAATTTTAGAACTAAAAGAAGAAATTAAAAAATTAGATCAATAATTTTTTATCCATACTTGCTGAATTACTTTCTAAATTCAACTATTAAAAATAGTGGTAAGTATTATCATTGATTAATTATATTTATTGAACGGATAGAAATACATCAATGTATTCTAATTTGTTTGTCCTTTAATTAAAAGAAGGGAGATTTTCTACTTAAACAATCGAAATTTTAAATGTATTTATACTTCTCGTTTTTGAAGCATATTATAAATGGTTGACTTTCCCATTTTAAGTTTTTGGGCAACAAGAACTACATTGTTGTTATATTTTTTAAGATACGATTGAACTATTTCTCGCTGATATTCTTCAAGAGTCATTTCGTGCTTTAGAATTTTTTCCTCAGAATCGATAGGTCCAAAAGAAATTATATTTTCTGTAATAATATTTTTATCCGCCATAACAGCGGCTAACTCAACAACAGCCTTAAGTTCTCTAACATTTCCAGGCCATAAATATTTAATTAATTTTTCTTTCGCTTCTTTGGATATTTCTATTGAAGCCATTTTATTCTCGAAACAAAAATTAGCAAGAAAATAATTTGCTAATAATAAAATATCTTGTCCGCGAGAATGTAAGCGCGGAAGCTCAATAGGAAAGCCATACAATCGGTAATACAAATCTTCCCTAAAGCGCCCTAATTTTACTTCATTCAGCAAATTTTTTTGTGTAGCGACTATTAGTCTGAAATTTAACTTTATTACCTGATTACCTCCTACTCTTGTGATCTCTCTTTCCTGAATAGCACGTAATAATTTTGCCTGTAAATTAATATTCATTTCACTGATTTCATCAAGGAAAAGAGTGCCTTCATTCGCTTCTTCTAACTTTCCAATTTTTCTGTTTTGAGCACCTGTAAATGACCCTTTTTCAAAACCAAACAATTCGCTTTCAATTAACTCAGAAGGAATTGCAGCAACATTAATTGCAACAAAAGGTCTGTTTGAATAGGATGAATTAAAATGAATCGCTTTTGCAACTAACTCTTTTCCCGTACCAGTTTCACCTGTAATACTAACATTAATATTTGTTTTAGTCGCTTTTTCGATGAGACGATGAACATGAGTCATTTGTTCACTGTTTCCTTTTAAAATAGTATCTATTTTATATTTTGATTTTAATTCACTTTTTAATCCGTCAATTTCACTTTTTAATTTACGCGTTTCGTTTATTTTATTTACACAATTCCAAAGTTTTTCGTTTGTGTCTTCATCTTTGATAAAATAATCATACGCTCCTTCCTTTAATAAGGATAAAGCAATTTTCACATCTTCTTGCCCAGAAATTATGATAACATTTATAGAGGAATCAAATTCTTTAATTTTTTTTAGCAGTTCATATCCGGTATGATCCGGCAGATTATAGTCGACAGTTATAATATGAGGTCTAATTTTTGTGATTGCTTGAAGAAAGGATTTCGCATCTGTAAACTTATGGACTTCATTATCTGCATTTAGCGCCAAATAATGCCCTAGTAAACCACAATAAAAAAGATCATCTTCTACAATAAATATTTTGCAAATGTCACTCATAAAATAAAATTAGTCTTTTTTTTGTTAAATTCCATTTTAGAAAAAAAGTTTTCCATATTTTGGAAAACACAAAAACTAAATTCAGCCTTTACTCCTGTTTATCAAACAGTTACTAATCCCCCCTTTCTTTAAGAGTAAAGAATATAAGAGATCTTATACGAAAGATATCACACAATACTGATGACTATACTTAAAATGAAAACAAAATAATTCCTACTTTTCTTATTATTACACCTCTGTTACATATTGGAATAATCTCTTAATTATACCGCTCTAATTTCAGAAAACAATCCATCCTAGATTTCCAATTAACAGGAGCCAAATTCCATTTTGTGGAAGATTACAAAAAAATATTTTACTAAGTTACTGCATATTAACAATTTAACTTTTGGGTTCATATTGTGATAGAAATGAACAGATTCTACTCAATAAAATACCATAGCTCATTCATTAAAATTAATCAGCCATTTCAAAATAAATAGTTAGAGAATATTTGTTACGAGATGGTAATACAAGAGGTGGGAAATTGTCTTCATTTTTTTACGGAAATTTTTCAGTGAAGTGAACCCACCTCTTTTTAAAAGAAAATAATCAAATTCAAAATATTTTAAAAAAGCTATATAAAAATTAAATAATAGGAATGAAATATAGGAGGGGATAAAACTATCAGAAACTTATAGGACAAGCTAATCAAAATAGATTTATTACAGGTTATATCAGAAATCGATTTCTATCAGCTCATTTGAAAGATATGTGTTTTTTAGATTTGGTATAGTAATAGTAAATTCTGTCTCTAGCCCAAATTTAGAAGTAACATTCACTTCCCCATTCATTAATTCTATTGATCTTTTCACTAAACTTAATCCAATACCGAAACCTTCAATTGTACTTTTATTAACTTGAAAATTCAATTCAAATATTTTTGAGATCATTTCTTTATTTATTCCTATTCCATTGTCCTTAACGCGTATTATCGCTTTATATTCATTTGCAATAATTGAAATTTTAACATAAGGACATCCTTTAGTAGAATCGTAATATTTAACACTATTACTTATTAGATTAGAAATAACAGAAAGGATTTCAGATTTGTAAGTATAGAAAGGGGCTGTTTGCTCAATAAATTTTTCAATTTCAATCTTCCTGATTTTTTCGGAATATTTTATTGACTCAAAAAAATCATTCACAAGCGAATTAAAATTTATGGATTCTATTTTATTATTTATAACAGAAGAATTCAAGGTGACTTTGATAAAGTTTTTCAAATTGTAAACACTTTTTGAAATAAGAGGCATATATAAGTTTTCAGAAGACAGATTTAAATTTTCTAACTTAGATAAATTTATTAACCCTTCTATAGAATTTAAAGGAGACTGAATATCATGTACAATTTTATAAAAAGAATTTTGAAGCTTTAGGCTAATTTCTTTTAATTGCGTTTTTTTATTTTCAACCTCTAACTCGCTTAGCTTTTGTTTAGTTATATTTACATGCACAATTAGAGCGCAATCCAGAGAACCAATTAAAGGTGTACAACGCATCAAAAACCAACGTTGTTCATCAATGGAATGACAGCCATATTCCAATTCAAAAATCTCAAGTTCTCTTCTAATTACATTCTTAATTCCTGCAACTGTTGAAACAACATCTTCTTTAATTTCACCGGTCGATTTCAAACAGACATCTAGATAATTGACATGTTCAGAAGTTCGAACTATATCGTTCGAATTATCCGCTGCAAATTTCCTCCAGGCAATATTTGTAAATAGTATCAAACCACTAGAATCAATTATCGCAATTGAATCAAAAATAGAATCTAATACTTCAAAATTGTTTTTCATTTTATAATGTTATACGAGCATTTATATAACTATATACCAGGTCCATATATTGATTATTGACTTATTTTAAAAGCTAAGAAAAGCACATAATACAAGCCTGACTTATTAGGCCTAAGAGAAAGTATGACAGAATAGACAAAAAATATTAAAATGCAAAAATCAAATAAAAGAGCT
>JAPLDC010000168.1 GCA_026391935.1 Bacteroidota bacterium
CTGTAGCGATATTGACACTGTTCATGTAACCGTTATCAATATCAATACATTGACCGTTTCACCTGCAGGACCATATTGTGTGAATGGGAACACCGATACATTGCAAGTTTCAGTGCCAACAGGAACAGGACTTTGGTCAGGAACAGGAATTACAAATACAACCCTAGGAATCTTTGATCCTGCGGTTGCAGGAGTTGGAACGCATCAGATCATCTATGCTGTAAGTGGCGCCTGTGGTACAGGAGCAGATACAATAAATATAGTTGTCATACCACAACCCGATGCTACTATCACAGCTGTTGGAAGTCAGTGTGCTTCCGGTGCCCCAATAACATTAACAGCTGCAACAGCAGGTGGAACATGGACCGGAACAGGAATTACAAGTGGAACCTTAGGAACCTTTAATCCGGCAACGGCAGGTGTAGGCAACCATTTGATCACTTATAATATCACAACACCATGTACAGCGGTTGATACCATGTATATTAATGTTACTTCACAGTTGAATGCAACAATAACAAGTATGGTAGGTCCTTTCTGTACAACAGCAGCTGCAGTGACATTAGCAGCAACAGATCCTGGAGGAGTATGGACCGGTATTGGAATAACAAATGGAGCATCAGGAGTGTTTGATCCTGCAATAGCAGGTGCCGGAGCGCATATTATCACATATACAATAGCCGGAATGTGTGGCGCAATGGATACAACATCAATCATTGTTGTTGCCTCTCCTATCATTTCATTTATTGTAGATACCACAGAAGGTTGTGAACCTACAACAATTCACTTTACAAGTACTGTGAATCAGCCCGGAGGAACATATTCATGGACATTTGGTGAAGGTGGAACTTCAGCTGCAGCGAATCCTAGTTATACTTATTTGACAGATGGCGGACCATATAATGTGTCTTTAACCTATAACAATACAACAGGTTGTAGCGCAACATCCACACAACTGGCTTTGATCACAATTCATTCTCAGCCAATTGCGATCTATACGGCAGGACCACAACCAACAACCATTACTAATCCGCTGATAAATTTCACAGATAATTCTTTAGGGATAATAAATACATGGGAATGGACCTTTGGTACTATTGGAACATCGTCCAACCAAAACACCTATTTCGTTTTCCCTGATACCGGTTATTACCCGATACAATTGGTGGTTACAAATAATTTCGGCTGTACCGATACTGCAAATAGTGCTATTTTCATTGATCAGATCGTGGTGTTCTATGCACCGAATGCATTTACACCGAATGGTAATGGCACAAACGATGAGTTTATGGTAAAAGGTGATGGTATCGATCTATCTCATTTTGAGATGTCGATCTATGATCGTTGGGGTGAGCGTATCTTCAAATCGAATGATATCAATAAGGGCTGGAATGGAAGGAAGAACAATTCGGGGGAACTGGTTCAGCAAGATGTTTATGTATGGAAAGTAAACTTCAATGATTTCAAAGGCAAGGAACGTCAATACATCGGTCATGTGACGATTGTCAAATAATCAATGAAACAACAATATATGAA
>JAPLDC010000484.1 GCA_026391935.1 Bacteroidota bacterium
AGGTATGCATATAATCGATGATTCCTTGGGGGAAATATCACGCGAACAAAAAATCACTTCATTGATCTTGTAAATTTCAATTACTTCTCCGATCTGATTGATATTCCCAACAAAATCTTCGTGTGTATTTCCATTGTCATCCGCACTTATAAATCCTAAAAAGCTGGTATTTATTCTTGTTTGTTTCAGCAATCCCTTTACACGTTCAAATTCCTCTTGTTTACCTATGATAGCGATTCGTTTACTTTGATCGGGATTTAAATTAAATGATTTGAACCCTGCAAAATGAAATGTCAGTCGGGAAATTAAATAGGAAAGTACAACCCAGCCCATACCAAATAAAATCAAAGCTCTTGAGAAACGGTAGGCTTCAGGTAATAAAGAATATCCGATCAAAATAATTCCGGTTCCAACTAAAATGCCACGAATGATTCGGAATAAACGAATTGGTTTGTCGTATCCTCCACTCAGATAAACGGTAAACATCCAAACAAGGATATAGGCTTGAAATGCAATAGAGATAAGCGCATCAGAAAAAGAACCTCCTTGAATAAATATTATATTTTTTTCGTAATAATCTTTAATCAGGATTAATCCAATCATAATTAATCCGAAATCAAAAGAAGGTAATGCAATTGATTTTAAGAATCGAATTAAAATAGCAGCTCCGGCTCTTAAATAGATTGCAAAATAGATCAGGAATGAAAAAAGTTTTGCATTCTTCTGAGAAAAATGTTTTTGCGCAAAAATTACCATTGCTTTGTAAAAAACAAACACATAGTTTACACTACTTTTTTTTGTGCTTTCTCCTTTATAGTGGATGATGCGGGTTTCAGGATAATAAAAATTCTTATAACCACCTAAAATGATCCGATATGAAAGATCAATATCTTCACCATACATAAAAAATGTTTCATCAAGCAATCCAACTTTGTCCAGTACACTTTTTCGCATCAGCATAAAAGCCCCAGAAAGAATGTCCACTTCGTGTATTTGATCTTTATCTAAAAAGCCCAAGTGATATTTACCGAATGTTTTTGATCTTGGAAATAATCGAGAGAGTCCGAAAATTTTATAAAATGCAACAGTTGGAGTAGGAAGTCCACGTTTTGATTCATGTAAAAAATTTCCTTTACCATCCAGCATTTTTACACCAAGGCCACCGGCATCTGGATGTGTATCCATAAAGGATAGGACCTTTTCAAAGGTATCTTCTTCAACAACTGTATCGGGATTCAATAGTAAAATGTATTCGCCTTTTGCAATTCGCATTGCCTGGTTATTGGCGAATGAAAATCCGGTATTCTTTTTATTTTCGATTAGTTGAACTTCGGGAAACTTTTGTTTCACCATAGCAATTGAACCATCAACAGAGTTATTGTCGACAACAAATATTTCAGTAGAAACATTCTTAGATGCTTTGCACACGGAATGTAAACATTGTTCTAAAAAATGTTGGACGTTGTAGTTAACGATTATAACACTTAGTTTCATTTAGAGGCTTGAGTGTTAACAGTTATTGTTCTGCCGAAACGAGTATTAGCAGATGTGCAGATGTGCAGATGTGCAGATGTGCCGATTGGATTTAAAATGAAAAGATTATTGTGCATACGTTTGAGAGTTTGTCTTTGACGATGAGATAATCTTACCTAAAACTTTATTAATACTTTCAATTTGCAATAAAAGATGCTTACAATCGGTGTAATTAGACGAGTTTTGACAAATTTTTAGCCAATATTTTGTTTCTTCGGCTTCTTTTGCAGATATTTTGAGTTTATGAATAAAATCTGCTTTGCTTTCTACATTTTGAGATTCATGCACATTTGCTCCTTTGCTTGTACCGCTTCTAAATAATTGATTTGATAAATTATATTTTTTTAATCCTTCTAGTTGTTCTGTGTACTTTACAATTTCTAATGAAAAATTGAATGTAAGATCTAGAATCAGGTTATCTTTTTTATAGTCCATAAATTAATTTTTACTCATCTGCTAAATCGGTATATCGGCACATCTGCTAATTGGTATATCAGAATATCATTTAAAGGAAAGCGAATTTTCGTAAAGAGTACGATTCACAATTGAACGCCCCAATGTAATTTCATCGGCATACTCCAACTCATCACCGATAGAGATACCGCGTGCAATAGTAGTAACTTTCAGATCAAGATCTTTTAACCGTTTATAGATATAGAAATTAGTTGTATCGCCTTCCATTGTTGTGCTTAAAGCCATTATCACTTCTTTTATTTCTCCTGTAGAGGCTTTTTGAACTAATGTTTCAATGTTCAGGTCACTAGGGCCAATTCCATCCATCGGAGAAATTATACCTCCCAAAACGTGATAAACGCCACGATATTGTTGT
>JAPLDC010000431.1 GCA_026391935.1 Bacteroidota bacterium
GCCCGAATTGGATCCAGTTTGTCAATTCATCATTATTCACTGAGTCGGCAGGAGTTAGTCCCGGGGTTTTTAATCTGTGCGGTATTCCCGGAGATTTCATCTTCACACGTTCTGCATCCGGTAAATTAATATACTGCTTCAGTTGCGCAATTGGTACTCCAATACTAGTCATTCCACCAAAAGTCACTAATTCTTTTTCGGTAAAAGCAATCTTATATTGAAGGCCCATTTTCTGCAAGGTTTTTTTTCGAACCTCAGAATTGTTGATGTTATAAAATGCTTTGCCTTTTTCGTCAATGGAGATCAAAATTACATTTTTGGGTAATAATTTATCCGCAGTAGAAGAGGGTGTATCCACAACAACCGGTTCAGTAACTCTTGAAGTAGCAGTAAGCATAAAGAAAGTAACCAAAAGGAAGGCTAAATCCACCATTGGAGTCATATCCAATGTGGGGCTACCTTTAGATGATTGTACTTCAGCCATATCTGTTTTTATTAAAAATTAATTATTAGAAAATCTTTAAAAAATATTATTTAGTTTTCAAAGTGTGTAATAAGCTGTAACCAGCTTCGTCCATGCTGTGAGTTATTGCATCAACACGTGTACTGAAATAATTGTACATGATGATTCCAACAACAGATCCGCTAATACCTAATGCTGTATTGATAAGCGCTTCCGAGATACCGGTTGCAAGAGCCGCTGTATCAGGAGAACCAGCTTGTGACATCGCAGCAAATGAACGGATCATACCTAATACCGTTCCGATCAAACCCCAAAGAGTAGCTATAGTTGCGCAAGTAGTAATGATAGCTAAGTTCTTAGAAAGCATAGGCAACTCCAAAGTTGTAGCTTCTTCTAATTCCTTTTTTACCGCAGCAATTTTGTCTTCGTTGTTCATAGAATCGTCATTCTGAACAATTTGAAGTTTTTCGATACCTGAACGAACAACATTTGCCAAAGAACCTTGTTGCTTATCGCAAGAAGCTATTGCAACTTCATATTGGAAACTAGATAACAATGATTTAATGTTACGTAAAAACTCATCAGCTTTACCTTTTCCTTTTGCTTTAGAGATCGTGATTAAACGCTCTATTGAAAACGTAACGATGATCATAAATATCGCCATAAGAATAGGCACGATAAATCCACCTGCGTGCATCATCCCAAGGTAATTACCTTCTTTTGGATGGCCTTCAGCGTCAAAATTTCCCGGAGCTCCTAGGACGAAAACATAAATTAAAATTCCGATTACAACTGAAACTACAATTGCTAAAAGTGCGGTCATAAAGTTAAATCCGCCAGAAGTTGTTTTTTGATTACTCATATTTACTTGTTTTTGGTTTATTTTATTATTTAGTTTTAATACATACAAATTCTTGAAAATAGTATTCCTTTTCCTGCAAAAATTTTATTTAACAGGGCACCAAACATACTAAATCTATTCCGAAAGTAAAAATTTTTCATTAAACTTATCTTTATTATAATACAGGGTTAATAACCACAAATTACTATAATAAATTGCATGCTGAAATTCCGTTTTATTAAATGGTGGAATTTTAGCAGTAACAGGCGGAATTTGTTATTTAGTGGTAGAAAGCGGTTATTCCTTTTTTATCGTTTTGGTTTTGATAAAAAGCGAAGCTATAGTCGTGATAACCAAGGCAATAATAATGTAGGAAATATTTTGGCTCACCCAAGGAATGGCTCCGAAAAAATATCCGATGCAAGCCAATGAACCCACCCAGGTAAGCGCCCCAACAATATTGTACAACATAAATTTTGCATATCTCATTTGTATCATTCCGGCAATTATCGGGGCAAATGTTCTGACAAGTGGTAAAAAACGACCAATTATCAATGTTTTCCCACCATGATCATCATAATATTGAATTGTATGATCGACCACCTTCTTTTTAAAAAAGAAGACCTTTGTGGTTTCGGTAAGCCAACTTGGTCCTAATTTTTTGCGACCCCACCAATAACCAATGAAATAACCGAACATCGCTCCAAAGGAAAGCGATCCTACCAGCACAGGAAGACCAACTCCAAGTATTTCCGGATTTGAATGGCATATTATTCCGGAAATAAAAATTAGTGCGTTTCCAGGTAGAAAAAAGCCAATAATGAAGGAGCATTCAGAAAAAACGATAAAAGACAAAAGCAGCAAACTCCCGGAGTTTATAAAATAATGGGAATCGGTGAGGTTCTTTAAAAAATCCAGAAAATTCATTTATTTGAAAATTTTTGCAAACTTACGAATATGTTTTTCCAGGAGCAATAACTTTTATTTGAAATTAAGCACAACTACTTCATTTGAATTGCAGCTTTGAGAAGGCAATAGGGTCATAGTTTTTTTTTGATCCGACCCTTCAAAAAAGTAGTGATGACAGGCAGAGTGGTAATGATGATCAAGCCTAATACGATATATCCTATATTTTTCTGTACCCAAGAGTAAGTTCCAAGATAAAATCCGATGCTACACAATGAACCTGTCCATGCGATTGCTCCTACCACATTGTAAAACATAAAGATCTTAAAATCAACTTTTATCACCCCGGCCAAAATCGGAGCAAAGGTTCGGATAATAGGCAAAAACCTTCCAATTATAAGTGTTTTACCTCCATTTTTATTATAAAAGGTTCGTGTAAGTTCCAGGTACCTCTTCTTGAATATTATGGAATCTTTTCTCTGAAATAAAGGAGGTCCGACTTTATTACCAAACCAGTAACCGGCATTATTTCCTAGAATAGCTGCAACAGAAAGGCAAAAAATTAAAACCGGTAAACCAACTCCAAGAAGTTGTGGTTTTGATACACATATCATTCCTGAAATAAATATCAATGAATCGCCGGGTAGGAAAAAACCAAACAACAAACCTGTTTCAGCAAATACTACGAAAAGAAGCAATGCTAGTCCGCCAATTTGAATAATGGATTGCGGATCGGTTAATTGTCGCAGAAAATCAAAAAAATGCACAACCCCTCCTCTCCTTCCCAAAGGGATGGAATTCGATTCTTTTTAAAATATTAATACACATTTTCATTTAGCAATTACTTTTTCAAGATAAAGAGAAGACATTAATCTAACTTCAGTTTATCGATATTCGCATCGTGTTTAGGAACATGCAATTCGCCTTCCCATTTGGAGATCACAGCCGTGGCAACAGCATTTCCGACAACATTGGTTGCTGAACGTCCCATATCCAAAATTTGATCAATGCCTAATAACAATAATAATCCGGCAACGGGAATATTGAAATGAGCCAACATACCGGCTATCACAACCAACGATGCGCGCGGGATCCCGGCCATACCTTTGCTCGTTACCAACAATATCAAAAGCATCGTTATTTGCTGTCCGACCGTCATTTCGATACCATATGCCTGTGCGATAAAAACGGTTGCGAAGGTCATATACATCATAGAACCATCGAGATTAAAAGAATATCCAAGCGGTAAAACAAAGCTCACAATACGGTTTCCGCAACCGAAACGCTCGAGGGACTCAATTGTTTTTGGCATGGCCGCTTCGGAGCTGGCTGTGCTAAATGCCAGTAAAATAGGCTCTTTGATATAATTTAGCAATTTGAAAAATTTTATTTTCATTGCAAAGCAAATCAAAAATAAAACACCAAAAACAAATAAGAACAACCCCAGATAAAAAGTCGCTATCAAATACAAATAACCTGTAAGCACCCCCAATCCTTGCTTTGCGACCACAGCAGCCAATGCGCCAAACACTCCGAGTGGTGCAAACGACATTACATAATTGGTAACTTTAAACATGATGTGAGAAACAGAATCAAAAAAATCAACCACTACTTTCCCTTTATTACCAATAGATGCAGCAGCAACCCCAAAAAATAATGCAAAAATAACGATCGGTAAAATTTCATTTTTTGCCATTACATCAACAATGCTTTCAGGAATAATGTGGTTGATGAAATTCTTCGTGTCAAATTCTTTTCCTGCCTGAACATCAACAACGGCATCTGCTGCAGGCAACTCCAGGTGCATTTTTTTTCCGGGTGCGAACGTATTCACTAACATTAATCCTAACAATAAAGA
>JAPLDC010000399.1:0-12412 GCA_026391935.1 Bacteroidota bacterium
CTCTTATCTGGACGTATGGAATATTTTCATTTTCACAAACAAACATAAATGCCGCTCCTTCCATGCTTTCGACATAGGGATGAAAATTATCCAATACCTGTTTTATGCTCGCTTCATTTCCATGAGATGTGTTTACAGTTATCCCGGAAACCTTAGGAATCGATTCAATAATCGGATGCAAAGCGCCACTCTTATTTTCGATCTTTGATATCCCGGGTAAATTCAATGCTTCAAATGTTAAAAATTTATCGTCATCTTCTGCTCCCAATTCCGAAAAGCTATCTTCATAAATATTCACAATTTCACCCAACTCCAAGTTGCGGTTAAAACTTCCGCAAATACCAATATTAAAAGCAATATCATAGCTATCATCTAATATCTTACCCGTGAAATAAGCGGTCGCCACAATGCCTAACCCTGTCACCAAAAAATCGATCTCCAGTTCTTTGTATTTGCAAGAAAAAATCCTGCCATTGTTAACATCAACAGCACTCATTTTTTCCAGTAGGGAATCGACCTCAAACTTAGTAGCAGAAACAATCAATATTTTCATCAGAACAAAGATAGTTATCTTCTAATTAAAAAAAGACAACTTATTCTTAATATGCATTGCCGGTTCGTTTTGGTGCAAATATTCGGAAGATAACTTATATTTGTACCCTATTTAAAAGACAATGATTTATATAACACGAAGAGAACTTTTTAATGCAGCACACAAGTTGCATAACCCAAATTGGACAGATGAACAAAACACGGAAGTCTTTGGAAAATGTTCAAATCCAAATTGGCATGGACACAATTACAACTTATATGTTACGGTAAAAGGAAGAGTAAATAAAGACACAGGATATATTGTTAATTTAAAACAACTGAGTGTAATTATTAGAACCCATATCATAGAAAAATTAGATCATAAAAATTTGAATTTAGATGTTGATTTTATGAAAGGGGTGATGCCATCTACCGAGAATGTAGCTATTGCAATCTGGAAAGAACTTCTACCACATATTAATAAGCTGGATTGTAAATTACATTGCGTTAAATTATTCGAAACGGAAAATAATTATGTAGAATATTTCGGTGAGTAGATATCTGCGAATTACGCACTTCGACTTCGCTCAGGGAGGCAGAACCTGAGTGTGAGTGGTCATATTGAGCCTGTCGAAATATGTGCGATTGCTTCCCACACTCTTCGACACTTCGTCTGGCTCAGTGCAGGCTAAGCTCAGAGTGACAGCAGCAATCGACATTTTAACCGCTTGGGCGACAACAAAATAATTGCTAAAAAATATACATAGTAAAAACACAACAACACCAATTAACAAATTAACTGAATGGGACACGATGAATTTGATGATGTAGAAGGATACAAAAAGATTGACAGGTATAACCTGAAGATCGTTAATGAAATTGCATCAAAATACAAAACTATTTTAACAGATATGGGAGAAAATCCCGAGCGGGAGGGACTGCTAAAAACGCCGGAGCGTGTTGCAAAAGCAATGCAATATCTGACTCATGGTTATGACTTGAACCCTGCGGAAATTTTAAAATCTGCAATGTTCAAGGAAGATTACAGTCAAATGGTCATCGTAAAGGATATTGAGGTTTATAGCATGTGTGAACATCATATGCTTCCCTTTTTCGGAAAAGCTCATGTGGCTTATATCCCAAATGGTTGTGTCGTAGGACTAAGTAAAATCCCTCGCGTTGTTGATGCATTCGCACGCAGACTTCAGGTACAGGAACGGTTAACCAACGAGATCAGGGATTGTATTCAGGACACGCTTAATCCATTTGGAGTGGCTGTTGTTATTGAATGTTCACATTTATGTATGCAGATGCGCGGGATCCAAAAACAAAATTCTGTTACAACAACATCTGCATTTACTGGAGCTTTTTTGAAAGATACAACTCGGAAAGAGTTTATTAGCTTGATTGGCTCCAAGCTGCATTAATTGTAAAATTTTGTTAACGAATCTGACATTTTTGCATAAAAGCACAATCGGTATTATCTTTGTACTAATAAAATTACAAAAAATAAAAAAATATGGAAACCAACAATTTTAATTACGTTCAATCAGAACAAGAAACAGCTTCAATTTCGAAAACATTTATGGCGAGTGTATTTTCGTGGATGTTTGCAGCTTTAGCAATTACCTCTATCGTTGCTTATTATTTTGCGCACAATGCAGATCTTTTTGCATCGCTCGTAAATGTTGAAATAGGCAAATTAACAACTTTGGGGTATATCGTAATGTTCGCTCCACTAGCATTTATCCTAGTTATTTCATTTGGATTCAACAGATTATCTTACCCTGTATTGCTATTTCTATTCCTACTTTTTTCAGCGGTAATGGGAATGAGTTTAAGTTTCATTTTTCATCAATATACCGCAGGTTCAATTTATGGTACATTTGCTGCCGCAGCCGGAATGTTTGGATTGATGGCACTTGTAGGTTATACTACAAGCACTGACCTCACAAAATTTGGGTCGATTATGATAATGGGTATGGTAGGTATCATCATTGCAAGCTTAATAAACTATTTCATGCAAAGCGAAATGATGGATTATGTCATCAGCGTTATTGGGGTATTGGTATTTACAGGTTTAACAGCTTATGACGTTCAAAAATTAAAAAGAATTGGTGCAGGTGTAGAATACGGAACAGAAGTAGCAAGCAAACTAGTAATTATGGGAGCATTAAATCTTTATATGGACTTCCTTAACTTATTCCTTTTCTTACTTCGAATATTCGGAGACAGAAAATAATCACACATCTCATTGTGAATAAAAAGAGTCGCGCAGAAATGCTCGACTCTTTTTTATTTATTAATATAGAATACTATTAATCATAAAAACAAGAAGCATGAAAGCATATGTATTTCCGGGACAAGGTGCCCAGTTCGTAGGAATGGGAAAATAACTTTACGAAACTTCTCCATTAGCAAAAGAACTTTTTGAAAAAGCAAACGCTATTTTAGGGTTCAGAATAACCGATATAATGTTCAGCGGAACGGAGGAAGAATTAAAACAAACAAAAGTCACTCAACCGGCCATCTTTTTACATTCAGTAATTTTGGCAAAAACATTAGGAGATAGTATACAACCTGAAATGGTTGCAGGCCACAGTCTTGGTGAATTCTCTGCTTTAGTAATAAATAAAACATTGTCATTTGAAGATGCACTTGTCTTAGTTTCAAAACGAGCATTGGCGATGCAAAAAGCGTGTGAGATGAATCCTTCCACCATGGCTGCTGTTTTAAATTTAGATGATAAGATAATTGAAACCATCTGTGCAGAGATTACTCAGAATGGTGATATTGTTGTTGCGGCAAATTACAATTGTCCCGGTCAATTAGTTATTTCTGGAACTATAAACGGAGTGAACATTGCCTGTGAAAAACTTAAAGCGGCAGGAGCAAAACGTGCATTGGTATTACCTGTTGGCGGGGCATTTCATTCTCCATTAATGCAACCTGCGGCAATCGAATTGGAAGCGGCAATAATGGCTACAACTTTCAACCAACCAATTTGTCCGGTTTACCAAAATGTAACTGCTAATGCTGTTTCAAATCCGGAAGAAATAAAAAAGAACCTAGTTGCACAATTGACCGCACCTGTTAAATGGACACAAACGGTACAACAAATGATCGCAGATGGCGCCAGTTCATTCACAGAAATCGGTCCGGGAAAAGTTTTGCAAGGACTGGTGAAAAAAGTTAATCCTGCCATGGAAGTTGCGAGTGCTTAAACAATCGAAATATTTAGTTTGAAAGTTTAAGTACTTTATTTAAAATTTTATCGTTAATCAGAAAAAAATAATTGTGAAAAAAATATTTTTATTCTTAATTGCTTTTGTTTTCATTGTACATGCAAAAGCTCAATTTGTGAATAGCGTAGGGATAACTGCAGGCGTTTCAGCAGGGAATCAAAAATTTCTTTTCTATGATCCTGTTGCTTTTTCAAGAAAAAAATACGTGTATGGATTTAACGCAAGCATATTCGGTGAATTTTTTAGTAATGATCATGCACGTTGGGTAACCGAAATACAATACGATCAAAAGGGATCAATTGACAGGCAACCGGATGTAAATTATCCAAATCAATTACAATATCTATCGTGGAATAATTATCTGAAATTACGATACGAAATGTATAGTATCATACCCTATATTTTGGTCGGGCCTCGTTTGGATTATAAATTAGTTCAGAGCACGAGCTCTCCTGCAATAACCGGAGGCTTTCTACCTTTGCATTTGAGTGCCGGTTTCGGAGGAGGATTTGAAATTGTAAGTTATACAAACTTCAAATTTTTGGTTGAAGGGTTTTACAATCCCGATATGATGCCTGCCTACATTAGTTCGGGGATGCATGCAAAAAATAAAAACATTGAATTACGAATCGGACTAAAATATGAGTTTGCAGGAAAAAAAGAGAGATGCAATACCCCTACTTACATAGAAGATTAGCAACTCTCTGAATCGTATTAACGGTAATTTACCTTCCCATTCTACGACCACCTCTATTCGTGTTGCCTCCTTGTTTTTGAGGTTGGGTTGATGACTTTGGAACCGAACGACTTGGTTGATTAACCGCAGGTTTCTGTGAAGGTTTATATACAGGTTTCTCCTTTACAGGGTTTGAAGAAGGTTTTTCCCTTGTACCGGATGGTTTATTTTCACCTTTTGGATCTACACGATTTCCCTTCGGGTTTGAAGCAGGATTATTTACTTCATTATTTGGCTTTTGCCTGTTATCATTTGCTGTGTTGTTATTTCTGGGTTTGTTATTAAAAGCAGGATTTGAAGTTCCTGGTTTTACTCTGCCATCACCAGCTCTGTCTTTTGAATCATATGTCTTTTGATATACTTTAGAAGTCCTGTTTGTTTGAACAGTTGTGGAAACAGTTTTTCGCGGTCCATAATAATTATGAGCATTAGGAGCCCGGTAATCATAAGTACGATGATAATGCCCATAATGATTATTATGAAAATGATCGTAATGATGCCAATAGTAGTTATGCCAATACCATGGAGTCCAAGGATTCCACCACATTGGATAAGAATACCAATACCATGGAGAAACATAAACTACATAGGCAGGAGCGTATATATAATGAACCATAGGCCAATTGCTAACGACAACATAATTATCAAGAGAACTTGCGACATTATTATTCGTAGTATTATTGGTAGTATTATAATTATTGGTGGTATTATTAATGATGACCGTTTTACCATCAGCACTGACAGTTGTGTCCGATTTTTTATTAGGATTCACAACCTTTGCGGTCGGATCATTTTCTGTTGGTTCGACAATATAATCTTTGCCATATAGTTCTTCATTTCCAACTATCTGAACCATGACTTTACCATTCTTATCTTTTTCAATTTCAATCACAGCAACATCTTGCGTTTCCTTTTCATTGACAAGAACCTGTAAAACCACAGCATGTGATTCACCTGTCTGATGATCAATTACTTTTATATAATCTATTTTATCATCGTTATTCAGATCCAGGTTGTTGATCTTTGAGTCTTCGGAGTTTAATTTTTTTTCGAAGACTTCGAATGTCTCAGATTTTTGAAACAGATCCAAAACGGCATATAAATTTAAATTATCACCAGGTAATCCGAGCGAATCAGCTTTTTCGATTTTTTGAGAAAAAGCACTTTTACTACCACAAATTGCAAGCAATAAAAGAAGAAAAGTTAATTTTTTCATACGAGGAAGAATTTATAATACAATTGACAAATTAAACCCAATAAGGTTTAATAGACAATGCCAAAAATCATTCCAATATTCTTCAGAGAACATTGGTTACAATAAAAGCCAACACGATAGAGGTATTCAGAATCTTTTGCTGTCTATTTCTTAAACGAATAGTTAGTCTTCCGATTAAAAAAGATCGTTTAACAATTGATCATCGACACTATTCGGCAAAGTAACTCTTAAGGATGGAGTTCTTTGCATTTCGCGTTTGATCGCGAATAATGCTTCTTCGTTTCTTGCCCAACTTCTGCGTGCAATTCCATTATTCACGTCCCAGAACAACATCGACTTCAATCGTCTGTCGCTGTCGGCAGTTCCATCGAGGACCATACCAAAGCCTCCATTTATTACTTCGCCCCAACCAACTCCTCCTCCATTGTGCAATGAAATCCATGTAGCGCCGCGAAATCCATCACCAACAAAATTCTGTACTGCCATATCAGCTGTGAAACTAGAGCCATCATAAATATTAGAAGTTTCCCGGTAAGGAGAGTCAGTTCCTGAAACATCGTGATGATCTCTTCCCAAAACAATGGGAGCAGAAAGTTCACCGGACTTGATCGCATTGTTAAATGCTTCGGCAATTTTTACGCGCGCCTCAGAATCAGCATATAAAATTCGAGCTTGAGAACCAACCACTAAATTGTTCTGCATTGCATCTTTTATCCATGTAATATTATCACTAAGCTGTTGCTTGATCTCAGTAGGAGCTGTCTTAAACATTTCTTCCAAAACGTTCATAGCCAGGGCATCCGTTTTCGCCAGGTCCTTAGGGTCACAAGAAGTGCATACCCAGCGGAAAGGACCGAATCCATAATCAAAACACATCGGTCCGAGAATATCCTGAACATACGATTTGTACTTGAAAGTGCCATCTTCATTCAAAATATCAGCTCCAGCGCGAGAGGCCTCCAATAAAAATGCGTTTCCATAATCGAAGAAATACATTCCATTTGCAGACAATTTATTCACAGCATTTGCATGTCGTACCAAGGATTTCTGAACTTCTTTCTTAAAATTTGTAGGATCATTCGCCATCATTTCATTGGATTGATCTAACGAATAACCAGCCGGATAATAGCCTCCCGCCCAAGGATTATGCAAAGAGGTTTGATCTGTGCCTATATCTACTTTCACATTTTCTTTTACCAAACGTTCCCACAGATCAACAGCGTTTCCTTGATATGCAATAGAAACGGCCTCTTTAGAAGCTTGTGCCTTTTTGATCCTGTCCATTAATCCGGAAAGATCTTCAAAAACTTCATCGACCCAACCTTGTGAGTGCCTTGTCTTCACAGCCTTTGGGTTTATCTCTGCAACGACAGATACCAGACCGGAAATCTTCCCGGCTTTGGGCTGTGCACCACTCATACCACCAAGTCCGCATGTAACAAACAATTTTCCTTTTCTATCTTCTTCGGATTTCGAAATTTTGCGTGCTGCATTCATCACAGTAATGGTAGTTCCATGAACAATTCCCTGAGGCCCGATATACATAAAAGAACCGGCTGTCATTTGTCCATATTGCGTAACACCCAAAGCATTAAATTTTTCCCAGTCATCAGGTTTACTATAATTAGGGATCATCATTCCATTGGTGATCACCACACGCGGAGCATCCTTATGCGAAGGGAATAAACCCATTGGATGTCCCGAGTACATCGCTAATGTTTGCTCATCGGTCATCTCCGCTAAATACTTCATGGTAAGAAGATATTGAGCCCAATTTTGAAAAACAGAACCATTTCCTCCGTATGTGATTAATTCATGAGGATGCTGTGCAACAGCATGATCCAAATTATTTTGCAACATTAACATGATTGCTGCCGCTTGTTTTGACTGATGCGGATATTCACTGATAGGACGAGCATATATTTTGTAATCCGGATGAAATCGGTACATGTAAATTCTACCATAGTCTTTTAATTCCTGAGCAAATTCTTTTGATAAAACCAGATGATGTTTTTTATCAAAATATCTCAATGCATTTCGGATGGCTAATTTTTTTTCTTCTTTCGAAAGAATGTCTTTCCGTTTTGGAGCATGATTTATTGTTAATTCGTAAGTCCTAACAGAAGGAAGTTTAGAAGGTATTCCTTGCAAAATTTGTTTTTTAAAATCGCTCATAAATTTTTAAATAAAAAGAAAAAAGTATTAAGTAAATAAATTCTTTCTTATTGGATTATCTTTTCTTTTCTATTCGTCCTTTGTCTTTGTTAAATCCATAAGGGCAGTGTTTACAGCCATTCTGACAACAAGTACCACGTTTTAATAAATATTTTTCGGTAAATATAATATACCCCTGCTCACTGTAATAAAAATCCTCAGGGTCTAATTGTTTATTATTCGAAAAGCCGATATCATCTGCCATTTAGCAAAGATAATGAGCTAATCAGAATAGCCAAAGTATTTTTTATAATCTGCCTAATTTATTTTAATAAGATACAGTGATAATCTAAAAAACAGAAGCTGTTAAGCATTTTTAACCGATATTTGTTTTTCCGACCCTTTAAAATGATAAACAATTCAGTACCCATACAAAAAATAAATTCTGAATATACATCAGCACATGATATTCATCTTTATGTTTATCGGTTAGATCTGAACCATCAATACATCAGTGGAAATAAATTACATAAACTTCACTACAATTTATTGGAGGTAAAAAAACAAAACATTACAACGCTTCTCACTTTTGGTGGTGCATTTTCCAACCATATTGCCGCAACAGCAGCGGCTGGAAAAGAACATGGTTTAAAAACAATAGGGATTATTCGCGGAGAAGAATATTCCGAATTAAATCCGACATTAACGTTTGCAAAAATGTGCGGAATGGAATTGCATTATGTTTCTAGAAAAATTTATCAAAATAAAGAAACCTTATACAAATATGTTTCTGAGAAATTTTCGGAACAAAATTATTATTTAATTCCGGAAGGAGGATCCAACAACTTTGGAGTATTAGGTTGCATGGAGATCACCAAAAACATTCCTATTGATTTTGATATTATTTGTTGTCCTTGCGGAACCGGAGCAACGATATCAGGAATAACACTTTCACTGAAAGAACATCAACAATCAATTGGGTTTCAAATATTAAAAGCAGAAAATTACATTGAAAAAGAAGTTTCTAATTGGTTAAAAATATTTAATTCCAATCAAAAGAATTGGGAGATAAATGAATCCTTTCATTTTGGAGGATATGCTAAATTAAAACCTGAGTTATTAAATTTCATAAAGGAATTCGAAAAAGAGCATTCAGTTCCTTTTGACTATATATATACAGGAAAAATGATGTTTGGTATTACGGAAATGATAAAAAATGGATTTTTTAAAAAAGGGCAAACTATTGTTGCTGTCCATACAGGCGGATTACAAGGGAATGAAGGATTTAAGAATTAACAATTTGCTGTTTGAAAGTAAAGATCCTGTAAGAAACAGTAGGACTAATAAGTTGTATTTTTGAATGCATGCGAAAATCCATCTTTATATTACTATTCTCATTTATCATAACATCTGTGTTTGCTCAACCTGCAGAACAGAAAATGACTCCAACCCAATACATCAATAATTTCAAAGATGAAGCAATAAAAGAAATGCTGATGTTTAATATTCCTGCTAGCATCACATTAGCTCAAGGCATGCTTGAAAGCGGAAATGGCAATAGTGACCTGGCAGTATATGCAAATAATCATTTTGGAATAAAATGTCACCAGGAATGGAATGGCCCAACATTTATAAAAGATGATGATGCAAAAGACGAGTGTTTCAGAAAATATTCATCAGTTTTGGATTCATATACAGACCATTCCAATTTTTTGAAATCACGCACGAGGTATGCAGAGCTATTTGAATTACAGCGAACGGATTATAAAGGATGGGCAAAAGGATTAAAAACAACAGGTTATGCGACTGATCCTAAATATACACAACGAATATTGGAATTGATTGACACCTACAAATTATACCAATACGACCAAATAGACGGATTACCTAATATTCCACTTACAGCAAACAAACCTATACATCCAGAAACGCTGGAGCCAAGAGAAATTTTACGCTTCCATTTTATCAAATATGTTATTGTAAAACCGGGAGATACTTTTTACAAGATCGCAGTGGATACAGATAAAGATCTTTGGCAATTATACAGATTCAATGACCTGGAAGCAGATTCAAAATTAGTAGTTGGACAAAAACTTTATTTACAACCAAAACGAAACAGGGCTAAGGAACCATTTCATAAAGTAAAAAAGGGAGAAACAATGAAATCGATCTCGCAATTACACGGAATAAAATTAAAAAAACTTTACAAAAAAAATAATTTGAAAATTGGAGAAGAACCAAAAGTTGGCGATATATTAAATTTGAGAAAAAACAAATCCTGAATATTTTTTTCAATGAAAAAACATATAAGAAATATAAATTGCAGCAATGACCCCGGCGAGATCAGCAATTAAACCAGCTGTAATTGCATACCTTGTTTTCTTTATTCCTACCGAACCAAAATACAAAGCGACAATATAAAATGTAGTATCTGCGGCACCCTGAAAAACACAGGATAAATGGCCAACAAAGGAATCTGGTTTATAAATATCCATTGCTGAAATCATCATTGATCTTGAACCGCTACCACTTAAAGGTTTCATTAATGCTGTGGGAAGTGCTGGAACAAAATCTGTATTAAAACCTAATGCGCCAAATACGTATCCTATTCCGTGTACCAAATAATCCAATGCCCCTGAAGCACGAAAAACAGCTATACCGACTAGCATTGCGACCAAGTAGGGGATAATTTTTATAGTTGTTTCAAAACCGCTTTTTGCTCCATCAATAAATGCATCGTATACATTTATTTTTTTTCGAAGAGCTCCAAGAATGAATGCCGTAATGATTGAAAATAAAATAACATTGGCTGCAACCTTCGAAACAATTGTAATTTGTTCCTGTTGTAAAGTGCTGAAATACCATACCAATCCAATAACACCTGCACTGATTCCTAAAATCCAAGTAAGAAAAACACGATTGAAAATATTTATCTTTTGCCAAATCGCCACTGTTAATAGTCCTACCAACGTGGAACAAAACGTAGCGATCAGGATAGGAATGAAAACATCAGAAGGATTAGCAGAATGTTGAATCGCACGTTGAGCAATAATTGTAATGGGTATCAAGGTAAACCCTGAGGTATTGAGTACCAAAAACATAATTTGTGCATTGGAAGCGGTATCTTTATTTGGATTTAATTCCTGCATACTGTCCATCGCCTTTAATCCTAATGGTGTTGCCGCATTTCCCAAACCTAACATGTTAGCTGAAAAATTCATCATGATATGTCCGTTTGCCGGATGACCTTTAGGTATCTCAGGAAATAATTTGTTAAAAAAAGGTCCGACAATGCGGGATAAAAAATTAATTGCTCCCGCTTTCTCTCCGATATTCATAAGTCCTAACCAAAGTGTCATCACCCCAGCCAAAGGAAGTGAAATATCCATCACTGCCATTTTTGATGAATCGAATGTTGCATCGACAAGCGTCTTAAAAATTTCGGTATCACCTGTTAATGCTAACTTTAAAAGTGCAACAACAAAAGCAATCACAAAAAAAGCAATCCAGATATAATTTAGTATCACGTTAGTTAGTTAAAGTTAATTTACAAAAATTGTTTAATACTATTAACCCATTTTCACCCGATATCTCAGGATGGAATTGTACTCCAAAAATATTTAATTTAAAATGTTTCATGGCTTCAACTTCATATTTTTCAGAATAGGCTAATTTAATAAATGAATCCGGTAATGTAATTCCTTCCATATGATCTTCTGCCATTTGTATTTTATCACCAAATCCATCAAACAAAGTGTTTTTTAAAGCGATCTTAATTTCAGTACTCTTTCTTACTTCATCTCCTCTATATACAGATGCTCCGAATAAAAGTCCCAGAAGTTGATGACCAAAACATATCCCTAAAACCGGCACATTAATATTTTTCAAAAAAATAAATTTTTCTAAATAGATGTTACAATTTGTTTCGGTTAGCAAAACAGGTGATCCACTTAAAATAATTCCTCTCGTTTTGCCAAAATCAACTTTTTCAATTTCTTTCCAATCAAATATGCTTGCAGTGAACCCAAGAACTGTCAAGCAGCCTATAATTTCATGCGTTTTTGCACTTCCAAAATTAATTATACTAAGCATGGCGGATTTTAAACGAATGTAACGAATAATTATGTTTGAGAAGGTTCACTCCTATTTTAAATATCAACCAAAACGACTTAAAATGTTAATAAAAACCGAAACGTATTATTCCGTTTTATAGCTACTTTTGACCTGCAATTTTATTCATTAACATTTTATTAAAACAAACCATTCATATGGGATTTATAGCCAGCATTCAAGCTCGTCAAATATTGGATTCACGTGGTAATCCAACAGTAGAAGTAGATGTAATTACCGATCAGGGAATAATGGGAAGAGCAGCAGTACCATCGGGAGCCTCAACAGGAGTTCATGAAGCCGTTGAATTACGGGATGATGATAAAGGATTTTACCTTGGGAAAGGAGTACTAAAAGCAGTGAACAATGTCAACACGGTTATCCGCGAGGAACTCAATGGCACGTATATTTTCGATCAAA
>JAPLDC010000399.1:12432-14364 GCA_026391935.1 Bacteroidota bacterium
CGATCAAAATGCAATCGATAAAAAAATGATTGCATTAGATGGTACTGAAAACAAAGGAAGTTTAGGAGCAAACGCCATTTTAGGAGTATCCTTAGCTTGCGCAAAAGCAGCTGCTGAAGAAGCTCGTCAACCCTTATACCGTTATATTGGAGGCGTTAACGCAAATTTATTACCGATTCCGATGATGAATATCATCAATGGCGGTTCTCATGCCGATAATAGTATCGATTTTCAGGAGTTTATGATTATGCCTGTAGGAGCTACTTGCTTTACAGATGCTATCCGAATGGGCACAGAAGTTTTTCATAATCTGAAAAAGGTTTTGAAAGACAAAGGATATTCAACAAATGTAGGCGATGAAGGAGGTTTTGCTCCAAATTTAAAATCGAACGAGGAGGCAATTGAATGCGTTTTAAAAGCAATTGAAAAAGCAGGTTATAAGCCGGGTGAAGATATGTTTATCGCTATGGATGCTGCTGCATCAGAGTTTTATATTGAAAAGGAAAATGTTTACCATTTAAAAAAATCAAGTGGCGAAAAACTGACTCCATCTCAAATGGTAGATTATTGGGCTAGTTGGGCAAACAAATACCCGATCCTTTCTATAGAAGACGGATTGGCTGAAGATGATTGGAATGGATGGAAATTGATGAGCGAGAAGCTTCGTGGCAAAATTCAACTGGTTGGAGACGACTTGTTTGTAACGAATGTGAACCGTTTACAAAAAGGGATTGATGAAAATATTGCTAATTCAATTCTTGTAAAAGTGAATCAAATTGGTAGTTTAACTGAAACAATTGATGCTGTTCAATTGGCTCAAAACAATTCATACACTTCAGTAATGAGCCACCGTTCGGGCGAAACAGAAGATGTTACTATTGCTGATCTTGCTGTAGCATTAAATTGCGGGCAAATTAAAACCGGATCAGCTTCACGTACGGATCGTATAGCAAAATACAATCAATTATTGCGTATTGAAGAACAATTAGGTGAAGCAGCAAGATTTTTAGGAAAAGATTTTAAATATTTAAAGAACAGATAATTTGTGATAATGAAATCTTTTTTGAATTAGTTCTTGAAAGGCCTTTTTTTATTGGAAATACTGATAAATGTCATGCTTTTTAACCGGTAAAAAAAAATAAAGAAAATTTAATGAAAGATTATTTTTATTGTGACAAAATCCTTTTACCTTTCGGAGGTTAAGAAAAAAAAACTATATAATTCATACAAAACATGGATTCATTAAAAGATAAGTTCGCTGAAAAAGCAGGCCCAATGGCCGCTGAAGTAAAAAAAATCATCAAAGAAAAAGGTGATGTAAAATTGGGAGAATATACTGTTGCGCAAGTATACCAAGGAATGAAAGGTATTGTTGGCCTGGTAACCGAAACATCTAAACTAGATCCTGAAGAAGGAATTCGCTTTCGCGGATATACAATTCCGGAATTACGTGAAAAACTCCCAAAAGCTCCAGGTGGTACAGAACCATTACCTGAAGGAATTTTCTATTTAATGTTATTGGGTGAATTACCAACTCAAGAAGATGTATTAAATCTTGGAAATGTTTGGGCACGCAGAGCAATTGTTCCTAAACACGTATTTGATGTGTTGGACAAATTACCCACAGCAACACACCCAATGACTCAGTTCGTTATTGCAATTATGGCGATGCAAACAGAATCGTTATTCGCTGCTGCTTATAAGAAAGGTGTAAACAAAAAAGATTATTGGGATTATACATACGAAGATTCAATGAATCTGATTGCTCGCTTGCCACGTGTCGCAGCATATATCTATCGTAGAAAATATAAAAATGGTGTCCATATTGAACCTGATCCAAAATTAGATTGGGCTGCAAATCTTGCTCATATGTTGGGTTATGAAGAATTTGACATGAAGCGATTAATGCGTATGTACATGACCATTCATGCT
>JAPLDC010000045.1 GCA_026391935.1 Bacteroidota bacterium
CTGAACCACTTTTTCCAGTTTTATCCCTCGGGAACCTTTTATGAGGATGGTATTTTCTTTAATGGGGTATTGTTTTATGAATTCGACCAAGTCATCGCTTGTTGCAAATGTTTTTGCGTCTACAGATTTTCCTGCTTCAATAAAAAGAGGTCCTACAAGCAATGCATTTTTCATCTTTTTTTGCTGAATAAGATCGATAATGGCTGTGTGTTCTTTGGCACTTTCCACACCCAATTCGAGCATATCCCCCAGAATCAACATTTTATTTGGATGATTCAGCTCAGCAAAATTTTCAATAGCAAGAATCATACTGGAAGGATTTGCATTATAATAATCCAGGATCAGAATATTGTTTTGTGTTTTCTGCAATTGAGAACGGTTGTTCGAAGGAGTGTATTCGGCCAATGCTTTATTTATCAAAGCAACTTCAATTTTGAAATAATTCCCAATACAAGCAGCGCACAATAAATTATAATAATTGTAGATACCCACTAACTGTGTATTTACCAATTCTGATTTATTAATATTTGCTGCAGTATATCGTGTCGCCCATCGAAAAGAAATAAATTCAGAATCACTTTCATTGACTGCTCCTACAATATCATATAATTTCTTGGTCCCATAAGTCACTTTTTCGTTATTTGCAGAAAGCTCAATCAACACTTCATCATCGCCATGGACAAATAGTCTTCCTTTTTTTACCTGAATAAATTTATACAACTCGCTCTTCCCTTTCTTAACTCCTTCCATACCACCGAATCCATCCAAATGGGCTTTACCAATATTCGTAATAATTCCAAAATCCGGCTCCGCAATAGTACAAAGTTGTTCTATTTCACCCTGATGGTTGGCCCCCATCTCCACAATTGCAATCGCATGCTCACTGGTGATACTAAGGAGTGTAAGCGGAACACCAATATGATTATTCAAATTTCCTTTTGTCGCAAGAACATTAAACTTCTTAGACAGAACAGCATTGATCAATTCCTTAGTTGTTGTTTTTCCGTTTGAGCCAGTGATCCCGATTACAGGAATATTCAATTGTTTGCGATGGTAATTCGCTAATTGCTGAAGAGTTGAAAGCACATCCTCAACTAAAAAGTAATTTTCATTTTTCTTGTACTTTTCTTCATCGATAACTACAAAAGAACTGCCAAGCTCAATAGCCTTCTCTGCAAATGTATTTCCATTAAAGTTATCTCCTTTCAGAGCAAAGAAAATAGAACCGGGCTTAATGTCACGGGTATCGGTGCAAACAGAAGGATGCTTCAGAAAAATAGAATATAGATCTTCTATCATAATTTTTATTTTAATTCATTGGGAATCAGGCAAACCGGTATTGGATTCATTTTATGTTGATTCGCTTTATTCATTCGTGAATAAATATCAAAAACAATTTTTTGTCTTTCATTCAATATGGAAATATCTTTTGAGCTTTCAATAAATCTCATTATCCATTCCAGTTCATCGTAGGTGGCTCCGATCTGATCCGCATCGCTTCTGCTATCGGCAAATAAACCATCCGTTGGCGGAGCAACTTGGATTGAATTTGCTACTCCTAATTCTTTTGCTAATTCATAAACTTCAGATTTCATAAGATCTGCGATCGGACTGATATCCACACCTCCGTCACCGTACTTTGTAAAAAAACCAATTCCTAAATCTTCTACTTTATTTCCTGTTCCCACAACTAACATTTTATGATGACAAGCAAAAGCGTACAGGGTGGTCATGCGCAAACGTGCACGTGTATTTGCCATTGTTAACCAATCCTGAATATCGCTGGGCAGAGCTGTACTTAAGGTTTTGAAAGTATTTGTTAATTCAACTTCGTGCGAAGAAACATTCGTAAAATTTTTCTTCAGCCATCCAATATGTTCCAAGCCTCTCTCGTATTCAGCTTTATGCTGATGAATTGGCATGTTCAGGCAGATCAAGGGCAATCCTGTTTTCGCACAAAGTGTTGAGGTCAATGCCGAATCGATACCTCCAGAAATGCCTATTACGAAGCCGGATGTTTTGCTTTGCATAGAATAATCCAAGAGCCAATTTACGATATGATTTATTACGTCTTTATTTTTCATTTGTTAGTATTCATTCTTTATCCAAAAATAAAAATCCCGACCTCATAAAAATGAGATCAGGATTAATGTTACGAACTATCAGATGTTAGAATAAAACACCGATCGTTAAAACAACAGCATTTGATTTCAATACCTGAGGCATTTTTGATACTGTTACTTTTGTTTGATTTGCTGAGTTATAATCGGCAGCATTTGTTCTTCTTGATAAATAATCTGAATCCCCTTTTACAAAATTGGTAAATCCTAAATTGTAATTTAATCCGAAGGTTAAGGAAGTTGATCCTGAAAGATTCATTTCAGCACCCAAACCAAAAGTTAAAGCCGCTTTAAAGAATGCAAGATCTTTCGTTATATCAACTTTTTTTTTGGTTTCTGATGCCCCCAAAGTAAGTACAGTTGTTGAAGTAGAAGACTGGTTAATTTTAGTAACTTCATCATTTGCTGTTGCTTTCCAACGGAAAGAAGAATTTACACCAAACTGACCGAAATACGTCATTGTCCCGATTTCTTTAGTTTTCAATTTTAAAACCAAAGGAATGGTAATATAGGTTGCTTTGTATTGACGTTCGTTTAATTGGTAATGAGTTTTTCCGATTGTTGCTACAGAATCATAAAAAGCGCCTCCACTTGCTGTGGTAGGAGCAATATATTCTACAATTGCATCATCAGAAGTATTATAAAAATAACTTACCACATTTGAATTTGCAGTTTGTATATCACCATTGATATATTTCACTTTTCCACCTTCACCATGAATTCTGATTCCGGTTTGCAATGATGCTACTTTTGCCAAACGAAACTCCAAAACCACACCTCCGCCAAACTTCACTCCCACTCCATTTTTATCAATAATTTTCCCTTCAGGCTTAAGCCAGTTTACAGACGGATCGATTACCAATCCAAAACGGAAATTTTTCAATTCGTTTTCACCACCTTGAGCAAAAGCTAATTGCCCTGCTAAAGCTAATGCAGTTATTGTAAGAATCTTCTTCATATTTTTCATATTTTTGGGGTTTAAAAATAATTTTCAGGCTTTTAATCAAATACAATAATAAGTATATTTTTTTATATGAGAACTTTTAGAACTTACATATATCTTCTTTTGTTTTTAACATTTTCGGGTTGCGGAAACGACCGTTTAAATGTCGATGTATCTGATGTCGTTGTCGAAAAAATGAGTGTTGACAGACTTGAACAGGATGTTTTTAAAATGGATACCAATAACATTCCTCTTGCCACAAAACAAATGCAATCGAAATATGGAAGATTTTATTCTACTTTTATTTCTGCTATTTTAAATAATGGAGGACTAAGAGATTCTTCTTATTCATTTCGAATGAAAAACTTTATCAGAGATAATTCTATGCATAGGGCTTATGAAGATTGCAAAAAAGCGTATCCGAATACTGACTTTCTGGTGGATGAATTAACGCCGATTTACCAGCGCTTCAAACACTATTTCCCTGAAAAAACATTGCCAAAACCAATTACAATGATCTCTGGATTTAACTATTCGGTAGTATATGCGGATAGTACCTTGGCAATTGGATTGGAAACCTATTTGGGAAGCAACAATGAGTTTTATTCCGAATTGGGAATACCGAAATATAAATCGATGTTCATGAATAAGGAAAATATTGTTCCTGATGCTATCCGTCAATGGATGATGATAGAATTTCCGAACAAAATGAACAAGCATGATTTTTTGAGTGAAATAACGTATATGGGTAAGATCATGTATCTTACAGATGCGTTAATGCCAAATACACCTGATTCCTTAAAGATCCAATATTCAAAAAAACAAATGGAATATTGTGATCAAAACGAGTTCAATGTTTGGAGCTATTTTGCCGCTAAAAAATTATTGTACACTACTGATGAAGCTGAAATTATGAAATTCACCAGCGATGGCCCATTTACCAGCGCTTTGAGCAAAGAAGCTCCTTCCCGGATCGGTCATTGGATCGGCTGGCAATTGGTTCGTCAGTATATGAACAACAACCCAACCATTACATTGCAAGAACTTATAAATGAACCTGATGCACAAAAAATATTGACCAAATCAAAATATAAACCAGGGAAATAATTCAAGGGGAAGAACATTAAGCATTAAAAAATAATAATTGCAAGAACACGCTGCATTCAATGAACTAGTAAACGAATTAACTAATTACCACTAAAATGAAAGAAACGGAGATCAATTTTAAGATCACATTAGACGAAAACAATTTACCAGAAAAAATCAACTGGAGTGCGACTGAAGGAGATGAAAAAAGCAGTAGCAAAGCAATAATGATAACCCTTTGGGACGCTAAGGAAAATAACACCTTACGAATTGACCTATGGACAAAAGACATGATGGTAGACGAGATGAAGCAGTTTTATCACCAATGTTTACTCTCAATGGCGGACACGTTTGACAGAGCGACCGGGGAAACAGAAGCAGCAAAAGAAATGAGAGGTTTTGCTCAGCATTTTGGTGAAAAAATGAAAATATTTGCAAAAAAGCAACCGTAACACTTAATCTTGCATCTTTATTACAAGAAAAAATTTGGTTTGTGTAAAAAATCACTTATTTTTGTTAATATACTCCTTATACTATAAACATGGAAATAATTACTAAGCGATTTATTATCAGATCACTGTCTTTACTGGCTGTGACAGGAGGATTGACTTCCGGAGCTTTTGCACAGACCATTTTTTTCAACAATGGAGCACAAGTATATACCGGTGCCACAGCAATTGTTCAAGTAAATGGAGGATTTCAGAATGACGGAACGTCTGGTGTTACACCTGTTTTTGAAAACAATGGTACCATGACCATTGCTAACAGTGGAACTCCGGGAACGGTATTTCTAAAGAACGGCTCTACTCTGCAGGGTAACGGGACTATTTTTGTTGAACAAGATTGGATAAATGATGCAACATTTACAGCAAATAATAGTACAATTAATTTCAATGGCGATCTACAACAGTTTATTACAAGCACATCAGGCACTGTAACTACGTTCAATAATTTAACATTGAGTGGAGTTGGTGCAGGAACTACAAACCGTAAAAAAACACTGCAATTAGTAAATGCAATTGTTGGAACAACCGGGATCTTAACAATTAACGACCGTGAATTAGAAACACAAACAAATACAATGTTTGTCATGAATCCTGCAGTGGCAGCCGTAACGAATGCAGCCACTTTTGGCGCTGAAGGCTTTGTCAGCAGTGCTTTTGGAGGAACTCTTTCAAGAGCTACGAATTCAACTTCTGTATATTCATTTCCAACAGGATCAAGCGTAGGAACTTTACGTTACCGCGAAATAAAATTAACTCCTGCATCTGCAGCGGCTAATACTTTTACAGGTAGGTTAGGAAATAACATTGCAACAACTGATGGATTTAACGTAACACAAATTGATACAACAATGTGTAAAGTTTTACCCTTATTCTATCATCAGATCACGAGGACTACCGGAGCAGATAATGCTGATATTGACATTTTTTATAATCAGGCAACAGACGGTCCGTGGGATGGTTTGGCAAAATGGAATTCGCCAACAGCTGCTTTATGGAACAACATGGGAACAGTAACCGCATCAGTAGCAGCCTATAACGACAATAAGAAATCAGCCTGGTCAGATTTTTCAAATTCTCCTTACATTTTATCTCGTGCAAAATTACCAGATCCTGTATTTTCTTGTAGTGATGTCTGT
>JAPLDC010000015.1 GCA_026391935.1 Bacteroidota bacterium
TTCGAAGATTGTGATTTGTTTACATCATCATTCGGGTGAATAAAAGGTTTTCCTTCACCTAATTTATTTCCTTGGATCACGTGAGCACGGTTAGAAACCACTTCATTCACATTCATGTTGGATTGTGTTCCGGAGCCTGTTTGCCAAATTACCAATGGAAATTCGCTGTCTAATTTTCCCGCGATTATTTCGTCACATGTTTTTGCAATCAGATCTTTTTTATCGGCAGCCAAAACACCTAACTCATGGTTAGCCATTGCAGCGGCTTTTTTCAAATAACCAAAAGCATATATTATTTCTTTCGGCATGGAAGCTTCCGGTCCGATCTTAAAATTATTACGGGAGCGTTCTGTTTGTGCACCCCAATATTTGTCGGCAGGTACTTTTACCTCACCCATCGTGTCAGTTTCAATTCGATATTCCATAATGTTTAGATATTAAATTTTAGATATAGAAAATTAGATTTTAGTAGATTCAAAATTAAGTATTATTTAGATAGGATTAAAGCAATTTCCGAAGAAGATGATATCAGTTGAAATCCTTGTTTTATATGAGGGAAAGGGTAGGCTGTATGATATTAATCATAAAACAGACCTTATGCATTTGGCGATAATTGTCGAATAAAAATTATTTGCAGGATTATTATTTTTAGCCCCGATTGCAACGGAAAGCGCCTGCCTTTTTTTGCAGGACTTGGAGAGTAAAGCGGGTGAATTAATTTTACGGAGTATAAAATGATCTGCTTCAAAAAAAAACTTTATAATAATTCCAAAACTTTTTCCGGTGGTCTTCCGATAATTGCTTTATTCCCTTTTACAATAATTGGTCGTTCAATTAAAATTGGATTTTCGGATAAGACTTTTATCCATTGAGACGCTGTTAATTTTTTGTCGGCGAACTTCTCTTTATAGATTGCTTCTCCTTTGCGGACAATTTCTTCCGCTTTCATCCCAAGCATTTTCAATAATTCTTTTATTTCAGTTTGTGAAGGAGGCGTTTTTAAATATTCTATCACTTCTGTTTTTACTTTCTTTTTTTCTAAGATAGAGCAAACATCTCTGCTTTTGGAGCAACGTGTATTATGGTAGATTTTTAACATAGTTCTATTGTTAATTGGAGCGCGGATTTTTTTATGATTATTAAGATTAAAAATGATAAAATATTATGTTGTGAAAAATAGTAAGATTTATAACAAACGTATTTTATTGTAATTGTGATTCAATTTACACACTCCTGCCCCCTCTCGAGATGGGAATGCACTATTTTACGATTTTAATAAACGCAATAAAAATCACACCTTATCATAACCATCGTAAAAAAATCTGCGTTCCTATCACTTTTATGAATTTCCGTATTCCATTAAATATGCTTTAATGAAATCATTCAGATCACCATCCATTACCGCTTGAACATTGGATGTTTCGTAACCAGTCCGCACATCTTTAATTAATTTATAAGGTTGAAAGACATAATTACGGATCTGGGAACCCCATTCAATTTTCTTTTTATTTCCTTCAATAATATTTACCTTATTTACATTTTGTCCCCCTGCACCTCCTGCACGGAATGTTTCAAATTCTATCTCTCCAGGATTTACATCAATTTCGATGGTGTCGTCAATTAAAGGATAGGCATAAACGGATGCGAAGGAAGTATGTCGTTTCGCATTTGAATCGAAGGGGGAGATACGTACAAGACGGTGAACGCCATTTTCACCTTTCAGATAACCGAATGCATATTCTCCTTCGAACTCCAGTGTTATGGATTTTATTCCTACCGTGTCACCATCTGTTCGGTCTGTTTCTTTTATCTTATATCCATTTTTTGTTCCCCACATGATATACATGCGCATCAGCATTTCTACCCAATCGCAACTTTCTGTTCCGCCAGCACCTGCATTTATCTGCACAACGCAACTTAAAACATCTTCTTTTCCGCTGAGCATATTTTTAAACTCGATATCTTCCAACAAAAGCAATGTTGATTGATATTGTTGTTCAACCTCTTGTTCTGTGGCTTCACCTTGTTTGTAATAGTCATACATCAAGGCAAGATCATCCATATTGCTTTCTGCTTTAGCAAATGAAAGGGTCCAGTTTTTTTTAAGTTTGGTTTGTTTCAGCAGTTCTTCTGCTTTTTTAGGATCGTCCCAAAAATTCGGTGCGAGTGCTTTTTCTTCTTCTTCAGCTATCTCGCGTTTCTTACGGTCGATGTCAAAGATGCCCCCTTAACGCACTCGTGCGTTCCCGAAGGTCTTTTAGTTGGTCTGTAGTAATCATGCGGTAAAGTTAATAATTATTAGGAATTGCACTTAGAAATTATAGTATTTTTGCATGTGAAAATGCAAACAAAATATTTCAGAACCACCACCAATGAATATTGTCACATTACAGATGACACTATTTTTATTTTTTATTCGAATGAACCAAATCATATTCCTTTGGAGTATGAGTTAAGTAATGCCTGGGGCGTAAAGAGTATTTTAAATTATATCTTTTTTACTTTTTTATTGGTGTATACCTTAGTTTCTGTTTCCTATTACGGAGAACAATTTTTTAAAGAACCAATAAATTACGGAGGGTTACTTTTATTATTTATTTCTTTAATAAAAATAAAAGAAGGTTTTATGAGCAGCAATACACCAACGATACCGCGAAATAAAATAAGATCTGTATATTTTAAGTCACCGGTATTTTCGTACTCCCGGTTGGTGATCTATTTTGAAGGTAAAGATGGAAAAGTGTTGCGGAGAAATATTTCTGTTAAATATAAAAAAGAAGCGTTGCCTATTTTACAAGAAGTGGGGTTGGTATAAGAAAACAGATGTAGGAAATATATTAATGATCATTTAGATCTGCGTCATAATTTACGTTTCCCAAAATATATTTTCTAATCTTCCAGCTCTTTTAAAGTATCCCAAACCAGATCACCTTCATATCCTCTCGACATGGCATATTGTGCGGCTTTGTAATTTCGGATCTGTTGTTTTCCTTTTGAATTCTCCTTTAATTTTTTAGCGATGATATCCTTCAATGTCTTCGTATATTCTTTATCATCAATTTCCTGAAGTCCTTTTTTTATACAATAATCGGAGAGCTTACGTTTTTTTAATTCTATTTTTATTTTTACTTTCCCCCACTTTTTTATTCTGAATTTCCCTCCGGCAAAGGCTTTTGCAAAACGTTCTTCATTTAAATAATTGTCGGAAATTAAATTCGCGATTATATTTTCAACATCATTACTATACAAACCCCACTCATAGAGTTTATCGCGCATTTCTTGCTGACAGCGTTCCTGATAGGCACAAGAAAGTTGCGCTTTCGTAAGAGCCTGATTAGGGGTTAACTTTTTCTTAGGTTTTTTTTCTTCGAACATATTTTTCTGTAGCTAAATTACATGTATTATTTATAAATTCTTCTGAGTGATATTTATTTAATAGAAAAAAAGAATTAAACATGCAAAATCAATATTCAACGATATTTTTATGAACTTTTTTATTAATTCTTCGTAAGAGGAGTTCAATACTATAAAGTTTGTATATGAAGAAGAGTTACAAAATTGTTTTTATTACTTTCTTTTTAGCGATTATTTTTCCGCTCTCAATTTATGCTACTCACATTGTTGGTGGGTCTTTGACGTATGTTTATAACGGGTCAAACAGTTATACAATTTCTCTCGTTCTTTATCGTGATTGTGCTGGTGCGGCCTATCCAGGAACTGTAACTATTCAAGTTCAGCAAGCCAATGGTTCTGAATTTGCCCCAAGCAGAGATATTACCGGAATTGCCGGAGGCGTGGTAACAAATGTTCCTTATACTTTAGATAGTTGTGCGGTTGCGCCGGTGCCAATTCCTTGTGTTCAAATACGTACGTATTCGACTACGGTTACTCTCCCTCCTGTAGTTGGTGGTTATCATTTGTATTACCAATTATGTTGTCGTAACGTTTCTTTAAGTAATGTGAATACATCAGCTCAGACAAATCCGGGTGATGGAGAATCTTTCTACGCTTTTATTCCAGGAACTTCCATTTGGAATGAAGATTTTACCTTAGCAAATGCTACAACTGTTGATGCCGGAGCGACTGCGTGGACTAGAACCTTAGGAACAATACCTCCGGGATATGCTCAGGTTCAAGGAAATTTATTTGAAATTCAAGGTGCAAATAATGCTCAGGCAACATGGACCTCTCAAATAATTAACATTTCTGGTGCTCCTGCCGGAGGTGCTAGTGCCAGTGTCGATCTTTCCGAAACGGGAACTTTAGATCCTAACGACTCAATTTTTGTTTATTATAAATTGAATGGCGGTCCCTTAACGCAATTTGCAACAAACGGCTTACGTGTAGATGACTTTACAAATGCAGTCGCTGTTCAAAATGGATTAATGGGAACAACACTTCAAATTATTATTCGCGTGCATTATGATGCAGCTTCACCTACTTCCGAATTATATCGTTTTGATAATGTGGCAGTTTACAATACTGCTTCCAATAGTACTCCTGTTTATAATTTATTCCCGCCACTTTTTCTTTGTGCAGGAAACCCTTTCACTTTTAATCATGCCGCTACTGATCCTGACGGAGACTCATTATTTTATTCTTTTTATACACCTTATACAGATCTTCCTCCTACATTTCCGGCGAATATTGCCACATTTACGCCATTCACGTGGCTTCCGGGTTATTCAGCAACCAGTCCGTTAAATGCTGGTGGACCTGCATTGACCTTAAATTCTTCTACAGGTATGCTTTCAGGAACTCCCAATACGATCGGTCAATTCCAGGTAGGTATTAAAACCACAGAATATCGTGCAGGGGCTAAGGTTAGCGATATGGTGCGGGATTTTCAATTCAATATTATAAATTGCCCGCCACCGGCTCAATCACTTATTATTGCCTCTGGAACATTATCAGTTTGTAGTGGTAACACGCTTACATTCCCTAATAATAGCGATGCTGCTGCAACAAACTGGACTTGGAATTTTGGGGATCTAACAACATTATTAGATGTTTCAAATTTGCAATATCCAACCTATACTTATCCTGGACCAGGGGTTTATACAGCCAGACTTATCATCAATGCAGGAACATCCTGTGCTGATACTTCCTATGCTGTTGTCACTGTTGCTGTTCCTCCCGTCTCTCCTACGGCTGGAAGTAGCAGTCCTGCTTGTGTTGGTTCTTCGTTAAATTTAACTGCAAGTGTTATTGCAGGGGCTACCTATTCATGGACAGGTCCGAATAGTTTTACATCCACTTTGCAAAATCCTTCTATTGCAAGTGCAACTTTATTAGCAGCTGGTACATATTCAGTAACTGCAACCGTTTCAGGATGTACTGGTGCCGCAGGAACAACCACAGTTATTATCAATCCTATTCCTGCTGCTCCTACTGCAGGCAGTAATAGTGCTGTTTGTGCAGGGTCTCCGTTAAATCTAACAGCAAGTGTTATTGCCGGTGCCACCTATTCCTGGACAGGTCCGAATGCTTTTTCATCTGCTTTACAAAATCCTACAATAGCAAGTCCAACATTATTATCTGCTGGAACTTATTCTGTAACGGCAACAGTAGCCGGATGTACAGGGCCTGCAGGCACCACAACTGTTGTTATAAATCCTGCACCTACTGCACCAACAGCCGGAAGTAACAGTCCTGTTTGTGTTGGTTCTCCTTTAAATCTTACGGCAAGTGTCATTGCCGGAGCAACATATTCCTGGACGGGTCCGAATGCTTTTTCGTCTGTATTGCAAAATCCATCCATCGCAAGTGCAACATTATTAGCCGCCGGAACATATTCTGTAACTGCTACTGTTAGTGGTTGTCCTGGCCCAATCGGAACAACTCTTGTTGTTGTGAATGCGATCCCGGTTGCTCCCTCAGCAGGAAGTAACGGACCGATATGTGCAGGAAGCACTTTAAATTTGACTGCAAGTTTAATAGCAGGTGCAACTTATTCCTGGACAGGTCCGAATAGTTTTACTTCTGCATTACAAAATCTATCTATTGCAGGTGCAACTTTATTAGCAGCAGGAACATATAGTGTAACTGCTTCCGTTGGCGGTTGTGCAGGTCCAGCAGGAACAATAGTTGTTGTTGTAAATCCAAGTCCTGCAACTCCAAGTCCAAGTAGTAACAGTACTGTTTGTTCAGGTACCGCATTGAATTTAAGTACTTCAGCAGTTGCAGGAGCGACCTATTCCTGGACAGGTCCAAATGCATTTTCATCTGCATTACAAAATCCGACTATTGCTGCTGCGACTTTATTAGCAGCGGGAACATATTCTTTAACAACTACTGTTGCGGGATGTACAAGTACTGTTGGAACAACTACAGTAGTTGTAAATCCTACACCGGCAGCATTAATAATTTCAAGTAATACTCCTGTCTGTGTAGGTACAACAATAAATCTATTTGCGAATACAATTGGAGGCGGAACCTATTCCTGGACTGGTCCAAGCGCATTTGTATCAGCACTGGAAGATCCAACACGTCCATCAGCAACAGCTGCGATGGCGGGAACTTATTCTGTAACGGTAACAGTTGCCGGTTGTACCGGACCAAATGCAACAACAGTTGTTGTTGTGAATCCGATTCCGGCAACACCCACAGCGGGAAGTAATAGTCCTATTTGTGCGGGTACCACTCTGAACCTTACCACACCTCTTGTTGCAGGAGCCACTTATTCCTGGACGGGTCCGAATGCATTCTC
>JAPLDC010000504.1 GCA_026391935.1 Bacteroidota bacterium
CCCGGATAAACGGTAGATTCATAAACAACATAATCGCCTTTCTTTAGAGCTTTTCCAACGGAGCGGGATGCTCCTAGTAATGGTTTTAGATCTGGCAGGTTATGTTCATCGATAGGAGTAGGCACAGCAACAATAAAAAAGTTTGCTGATTTTAAAACATCTATAGAAGCGGTAAATTCAATATCACATCCTTCAAAATCTTTCGAAGATAATTCCTGCGAAGGATCGATATTGTTTTGCATCATCTTCACGCGCTCTTCATTAATGTCGAAGCCAATTACTTTTACTTTTTTAGCAAATGCTAAAGCGATTGGTAATCCAACATATCCAAGTCCTATTACTGCAATTTTCGCTTCTTTGCTTTTAATTTTATGAATCATAATAATATATTAAATAAAAAATTTTAGATATTAGACTTGAAGTCGCAGCATCAAAAATTTTGTTTGTGAATTTTATATTAGTTTATTTTCAAATTAACTTTTTCTGTTTTCTTTTCTTAATGAATAAATCCGTTCAATAATATCTACCACTTTTAACCCTTCCATGGCGTTTGTTGTAAGCGTGGTTCGTCCTTTTATAGTGTCAATGACATTTGAAATAACTTGTGGATGATTATTAGCCGAGCCTTTATAGGTACCGTAATCATTTGCTTCATTTGTTGGGTCAAGGTTTGGTAATGCATATTCTTTAATGTTGCAATATTCTACTTGGTCCATGTATTGGCCACCAACTTTGACACTACCTTTACTTCCAATGATAGTTATACTGCTTTCTAAATTTGTTTCCCAAACGGATGTAGAATAATTAATACATCCCATTCCACCATTCACGAAATTGAAATTTACAAATCCGCTGTCTTCAAAATCAGTAAGCGCTGCATGGTTGAAATCATTGAACTTCGCTTGGATATCTTTCATGTCGCCAAAGATCCAATACAAAAGATCGATCCAATGTGAGAATTGTGTGAACAATGTTCCTCCGTCCAGATCTTGTGTCCCTTTCCATCCACCCTTTTTGTAATAACGTTCATCCCTGTTCCAATAGCAATTAAATTGAACCATGTATACATCGCCAATAATTTTTTCTTCAACAATTTTTTTTAACCAGGCAGAGGGAGGTGAAAAACGATTTTGCATCACACAAAAAACAGTTTTGTGAACTTGTAATCCTTTAAAAATAATTGCCTCGCAATCTGCTTTGCTGAGAGCCATAGGTTTTTCACAAACGATATGTTTTCCGGATTCTAAAGCTATCAATGAGTGTTTTGCATGTAATCCATTCGGGGTACAAATATTAACAACCTCAATTTCTGGATGTGCAGTTATTAATTCTTCAGCGGATGAATAGAATTTTTCTTTTAAATCATTCAAACCCAATTTTTCTTTAGGCAGAATATCACAAACCGCTATCAGTTCCGCTTCTGGGTTTCTGCGGACCATTTCAGCATGACGTTTGCCAATATGACCTTGACCAATAATTGCAAATTTTATTTTTGAGTTATTCATTTTTTACTACTTAGATAATAAAGTCAGTGAGCGTTATGATTTTCAAATTGATTATAATTTTTTCACACTTTCATTATCAAGCTTGTACATTTCATTGCTTTCAAAACATATGGCAATTCCTTCTTTATCAAATTGTAACCGATGTCCGAATTCGCTGATCCATCCCATTTGTTTTGCAGGATTGCCAACCCATAAAGAATATTGCTGTACATTTTTTGTAACAACTGCACCTGCACCAATAAAAGCATATTCTCCAATATCATGTCCACACACAATAGTTGCATTTGCTCCAATGGATGCGCCTTTCCCTACATGTGCCACTTCAGGCGATATCACCACATTTTGTCCAATATTGCAATTTTCTCCAAGTATACAATTAGCCATAATATGCGAAAAATGCCAGATCTTGGTTCCTTTTCCGATCTTGCATCCTTCATCTATAAAAGCACTTTCATGCGCAAAATATTCCATTTTCAAGTTTAGCGTTTTTAGTTTATTGTTTACAGTTATGCATTTGACCGTTCTTCAAACTAATTAAAACTTCTATGCTCTGTTTTATTTAATTCATCTTTCGATAAAGATTTAAAATAATCATACGTGATCTTCAATCCCTCTGCACGACCAACTTTTGGCTCCCAGCCTAAGATCGCTTTTGCTTTTGTGATATCCGGTTTGCGTTGTTTTGGATCATCTTTCGGCAAGGGCCGAAACACGATCCGACTCTTCGATCCGGTCGCCGCCACAATCGCCCGGGCGAACTCGAG
>JAPLDC010000349.1 GCA_026391935.1 Bacteroidota bacterium
TCTTGTACTAGTTTGTAAATAATAACCTACATCCTTCCAAGAACCTCCTCTGATAACTTTGCGTTTTAAAACTGTCGCTTCATTATCTTGAGCTTCATAAACATAATCAGGATTTAAATCGTGAGAAAAATCGTAAGCTGATTCATCAAATGCATTGCTTGTCCATTCAGCAGCATTTCCTGCCATACAATACAAACCATAATCATTTGGATTATAAGAAGCAATCTTAACTGTATGGAAACCTCCGTCATCAATATAACTACCGCGCATTGGTTTAAAGTTACCTAAGAAACATCCGAGAGCATTTCTGATATAAGGACCTCCCCAAGGGTAAGGACTTAAAGCATTTCCACCTCTTGCTGCATATTCCCATTCAGATTCTGTAGGTAAACGGAAATCATTTACATAGGTCTGACCGTTTCCAACTAACCAATTATTGAATAACTGTGTTCTCCATATACAGAATGAACGCGCTTGTTTCCAACTAACACCAACAACAGGGTAATCATCATAAGCCGGATGCCAGAAATACATGTTTGTCATTGGCTCATTAAAAGAATAAGTAAAATCATGAACCCAAGCCAATGTATCTGGATAAACGTTAATAATATCTTTCACAATAAATACACTTCTATCCTTATCTTTTTGCTCACGCATACTATAGTTTCCGCTTCCATCAGATACACCATCTTTTACATCATAATGTCCTAATGTTTTGTTATCTCCAACACTCGTATTTTGGTAGCCGTTGATAAAATCACGTCCCTTATCATCTGCCGTTTTAGAAGGTTTGAAACGATTAGACTTTTGAGCAGCCAAACGTAAATTGATCCAATAATATTCGAAATTCAATTTTCTTGAGTCAAATTCTCTGCGTTTATAGTAACGCTCTTCCACAGGCAAATACATAAATTCAAGAACCTCTCTCACATCTGTTTCATCATAACCGATCTTCTCATCAAAATTGACTAATGGAGGATCAATCGGTTGTTCGAAATCATCTGTTTCAATTCCATGTTCTGCTCTACCATCTTCAAATAATGCACGATGTGCAATTGAATCTCTTACCCAATATACAAATTGACGGTATTCATTATTAGAGATCTCTGTTTGGTCAATGTAAAATGCCTGAACAGAAACAGTTTTTGATTTTGTAGTATGTGAATAAGGAGTATCCTCATCACTAGGCCCCATATTGTAGCTTCCCATAGGAATATACAACATACCGAACGGATCAATATCGAACCATTCTTCTCTAGGGTGAACACCTACAAGTTCTCCAGTACTTTTAGTACAACCAGTTATACTAAAGAGAGCAACTACAGAACATAACAAGAGCAACTTTTTCATATTTGTTGTTTTTATATTAAACCCCTTTTTGAAGAAAATCATCACACAAAAAGTATGATGACTCCGAAAGCAAATAGAGTAGCTTAAACGATACTAAAAGATTTTGGTTACAAAAAATTGATACTATTATAAAAATCTTACATTCATGTGTCCAGTCTTATGAACAACTGGGATAAATTTATGGCAGTATCCTAACATCAATTCATGAGTACCACTGCTGTGGCTCTTAATTGCTGAAAGTGTAACATCATAAGCATAACCCAATTTAAAACCATTCCACTCCATACCTACCATTACAGGAATTGCATCTGTTAAACGGTAAGAAACACCAACAAACACCATTCTATGCCATCTAGCCAATAAATTAATATCTAATTGGGTAGAAGAAGCATCCGATTTTGTTAAAATTGATGGAGTTAAATCGAATTCAGTTCCTAAATTGAATTTATAACCAGCCATTACATAATAGTGACGAGCCATTTCATATGTAAAATCGTAAGAAGTATTATTTACAAGAGTTGCTGGCGCTGCTCCGCTTTTCTTAGATAATTTTTGAGCAGGACCGGCTAAGTGTAATGAAGACAATCCAACATACAAATTACTATTCGTATAGTATAAACCGAAACCAACATCATACGTTGTAGCAGAAGTACCACTCCAAGGAATAGCATTATCAATTCCTCCACCACCATCTCTTGATGTTCCATCAGGAGCAATGAAATTACCTGACATTGATTTGCTGATCATACCGGCATCTAAACCAATTCCCAATGTACCTGTTGGCCCTAATGGTAAATGAAAAGAATAAGCCAATTTTGCTTTTAATGTTTTATCAAAACCCAACTGATCCTGATCTATTGTAAGACCAACACCACCGTGAGCTACAGTACCAAAATCAACACTTAAAAGCCCTGTTTTAGGAGCTCCAGGGAATTTATCCCATTGATCACGATATAAAATAGTCGCACATAATGCTTTATTTGTTCCTGCGTATCCAGGATTCACTGCCAAACGGTTAAACATGTTCATACTGAATTGAGCGTCTTGCTGAGCAAAAGTTACTAATCCAGTAAAGGAAAATGCAATCAGAGTAAGGGTTTTTTTCATTTTTTACTTGTTAAAAGTTAACAGTTTTTTGTCTCTTTTTACTAAAGTTAGGTCGCTAAATTAGGTATAAGTTTAATAAAAACAAATTTTTAAACAATTTATTGTTCATTTATCGTAAAACGTGTTTTTGGAGGTCTAACCCAATTTCTGGTACGTTTGCCACCAACTATCTGGCATTTCATC
>JAPLDC010000423.1 GCA_026391935.1 Bacteroidota bacterium
CCGTGTAAATCCGTGAAATCGGTGGTAAAAACAACAATTCTCCTGGCTGCCACATGTCTTCTTTTTTCCTGTGGCCGAGACGCTAATTCGCAAACCGAAACATTATCCTGCACCGACTTTACCATTCAAAACTTTTCTCCAATCGCCAACTGGCAAACCGATAGCGCTTCACAAAAAACAATTTTTCTTGATTATGATAATGCTATAGGCGGTTTCGTTGTTCCTTCTGTGAAACAATTAAAGGGCGGCGTATTCTCATTTCAATTTGAGGTAAAGAACAATGCCTCGAAACCACAAAATTTATATTACAAGATCTATTACCAAAACGAGAGTTATAAATTTCCGGAATACGATTCCGTTTCAAAAGCTGAAAATGCACTGGCTGAAGAAAATTTTTATGGTAGCTGGGAAAACACGACTACCACATTTAAAAAAATAGCAGTTGAAGGCGACAACGCTTTTCACAAAATAGAAGATGTGTTTCGTATTATCGGTAACCCAAGAAACGAAGACCGATACATTCAAAAGGGCATAAATAATCGCTGGCAGCGGAATCCGCGTGTAGGGAATTATAGCTTTTTATTGGTCATCGCTTCCGAAAATGACCTGAAAAATATTCCTTCTATCATCCAAAATATTAATCAAAAAGATAAAGATCATTTTGCTAATCCTTATTTTTTCTTCCGTTATGGAGAAGGAAAAAAAATGAAAGGCACCATCGCAACCGTTTCCAATACGCAGCTGAAAGTTGTTGCTCAACCAAAATTGGGTGCCGGCATTTATGTGGATGATGCGCGTTTTAACGGCGATATTGATAAATCACATTTTTGCGCAACCTGCGGACAAGACAGTAATTTATATTATAATGCACCAATTCAACAGTTCATCAATTATGTAGACATGTCTACGAAAATGGATAACATTCCGGTTATTGCGGATGTGCTGAAAGACAATTATTCTAAAATGGATTATAACTGGAACCGTGCTTTTTATACTAAAGACGAATTGATACCAACCATTCTTCAAACTTCTAAACACCCTTGTGCAACTGTGTTTTCAGATCCAAAAGAAAAGAAGATCATTATAAAAAATCCGAAAACAGAATTTGGTGAGTGGAAAAAAGAAAGTGTAGGAATTATTACCCGCCATGGTTTAACCTATGGAAAATATCGTGTGAAAGTAAAACTTACAGAGTTGTTAAATAAGAACAATGTGTGGAATGGATTGACCAATGCAATATGGTTAATTACACAAGGTGGCGGTGAGTGGAATTTCCGCAGAAGTTGTAATAAGGATGGCTATATGGCATCGTATTGGGGCGGTCCGAACGATAAACGAATTCCTGCAGTTGACTATTCCGAAATAGATTTCGAAATATTAAAAACACCTCCTTATTGTCCTGATTATGTTTTTCCTCCTGTTTATAAGAATTCCGGCGACAACAATAAAAACAACAGCAGTTGGAATATTCCATTGCCGGAAGAAATTACAAATACAGACGGCAATGTCACAGTAGCATGTACCAACTGGGATATGGCTTGTCACGAACCAAAAAGTTTTGGTATTGGCTGCAATCCTGTTAACTATAAAAATCAAACGTTTGAAGCGCACCGCTGGGATCAAAACTACAGAGCCTTAACAGAAAAGAAAGAGGAAAGTGATGACGAGTTATTTGGTTCTGACTTTTTTTATTTTGAGATCGATTGGCGACCGACAGAGATCATTTGGCGTATTGGCGCCAGCCCTGATAAGATGCGTGTAGTAGGTTATATGAACGATAAAGTAACTTCTATCCCAAACAATCAGATGTTATTAATTATTACTCAGGAATATCACAATACAAAGTGGTGGCCCGGAGCGCCTTATTCTCAGGATAATTTGCCCTTTCCTCTGAATGATATTCCCGGAGAAATTTATGATTTAACAATTGAGTAAAATTTTAATTGATCATATCAATGATTACATTCAAAAAATATTTATTTATTTTTCTTTTGCTCTTGATCCTGATTCCTGGTATTCAACAACGTTTTCCTTTTTTTGATCCTGCACCATTAAACGGCTCCTTTCACCTGGCAGAAGTACCTTCATTTTCATGGAGCACATGGTTCTCCGGAGACTTTCAAACAAAATTCGAAAAAGGCTTGGAGCCCACAATTGGCTTTCACAATTCTTTTGTTCGCCTCAACAACCAAATCAACTACAGTCTTTTTAATTTTGCCAGCGCCCGAAATGTGATCGTGGGAAAAGACCATTGCCTCTATGAAGAGTATTACATTACTTCCACTCTTGGTAATGATTATGTAAATGAAGACAGCATCAAAGCAAAAATTGAAAAGATAAAATTTGTACAGGACGAATTAGAAAGAAGAGGAAAACATTTACTTATTCTTCTTGCTCCAAGCAAAGCATCTTATTTTCCGGAATTCATCCCTGACCGCTACCATCCGGAAATAAAAAAAACAACGAATTATAATATTCTTTGCAAATTACTTGGCAACTCCAGGCTTAATTATATCGATTTCAATAGTTACTTTTTAAAACTTAAAAAAACAAGCCCCTATCCGTTATTTTCAAAACAAGGAACTCACTGGAGTTATTATGGAGC
>JAPLDC010000282.1 GCA_026391935.1 Bacteroidota bacterium
ATAATTTCATTGTTCCTCACAAGGATGTGGTCTCCTTTCTTTAGATGGGAAACCGGAACGCTTTCTTCTTTATTTTTATTAAGTAAAGTAACAGAAATAGGAAAGTAAGATTTATAATCTCGTTCAAAAGATAAATTATCATATGTGATATTTTGAAAAAATCTACCTACCAACATAAAAAAAACGATTCCTGCCATGGAGTCCATGTATCCAGAGCCTGTAGCACTTATGATCTCATAAACACTTCTAATAAACGTTACCAAAATAGCAAAAGCTATCGGAAGATCGATATTCAAAAACCTTTGCTTGATACCTTTCCAGGATGAAACAAAAAATTCAGATGCACAATAAAAAAACACTGGTAAAGAAAGGATCAGATTGAGTATTCCAAAGAATTTTTTAAGTTCGCTCTGATCATAATAATTTCCTAAAGAAAAATATTCTGGGAAACTTAACATCATTATATTTCCAAAACAAAATCCTGCAATGCCTATCTTTATAATAGCTTCTCTATTCGCAGTTTTTGACTTCTTTTTTTCTAGTTCATTAAGTGTAATTAATGGTTCATAGCCGATATTTGTCAGTAACTCAACAACACCTGACAACTTTATACCATTGTCATTATATATTACGGTAACCTCTTTCTTCAAAAAATTAACGACAGAACTTTTTATTTCCGGATTTATTTTTTGCAAATTCTCCAATAGCCAAATGCATGAACTACAATGCATTTTCGGAATATAAAATCTAACGTGAACTTCATTTCCTTCAAAAAAATGAATAAGCTTATGCTTTACTTCATCATTATCTAAATAAATAAATCGTTCTGAAGGAACAGCTTTTTTAAGATGAATACCTGGTGTAGAATTGAGGGAATAATAGGTGCAAAGATTGTTGTCATTTAAAAGTTCATAAACGAGTTTACATCCTTCACAACAAAATTCTTTATCATCGTAGGCAATAGTAACATCTGTAAACTTTTCGCCACAATGATAACACTGTACTTGAGTATCTATATTTTGCTTTTGAAAATGCAATTGCATAATGCTGGTATTTTACTTTTTGTTTGCTACAGGAACTTTATTATCCGTACTTAATCCCAAAAGTAAATATATCGGACAAATTCCAATTTGAGAAATTATTATAGGAATAATTCCAAATATCCCCCAAACACTATTCAGTTGAGCGCCTATAATAATAATTGCTGTACCCAATAATAATCTGAAAGTCTTGTCAATCTTACCAATATTCTTTTTCATAAACAACAATTTAGTTTTCTTCTTTTCCGTCAGTCATAACTATCCCCATAAAGATTGCTAGTCCAATTATTGTCATAGCAAGACACAATACATTTAGGACATTGGAACCTGTTTGGCTAATCATTGCATATCTGAATGGAAATACAAATACAAGTATTATAAATATATAAGCGTATAGATTTTTTGTTTTCATAGCTTGATTTTTTGGTATACAAAACTGTCAAATAAAGTTTGAAAAAAATATGACATTTGTCAACAAAATCGTCTTTCAAGAAATATTGTTGAATTGACCTAATTTTGGTCGCGTTCAGGAATTGTAAGAAGTGGGATAGTAGTATGAAATGCCAGGCGTTTTGTGTGACTTCCCTTAATTAAATTGTGAATCCAGCTATGGTGGTGAGGCACTAATGCGATAAGATCAGTGTCATGTTTTCCTGTAAAATGGATAATTCCATCGATAAAATCTTTTTCCTCTTCAAAATAATAAGTATGAGCAATGTCTTTAAGGTAATTTTCCATCAAAATACCAATTTTTGCTTTTTTAGAACTAATAGTATGATCTTGCTTCAAAAAATTCAGGATCATTATTTTGGAATTAAATAATTCAACAAACTTTTTCAATGGCATCAAAACATCCACATCCGGATTTAAATTATAATCACAAGCAAAAGTTATATTTTTGGGCCGAATGAATTCAGAATGCTCGGGAACAATCATTACAGGCGATTTTGTCCTTAAAATTAAAGAAGTAGTAACACTTCCCAGTAAATATTCTGACAAAACACCCACAGCTCTCATTCCCATAATAATT
>JAPLDC010000369.1 GCA_026391935.1 Bacteroidota bacterium
TTTGTACCGCCTTTCTCACATTATTACTAACAAATAATGCATGGTCTTTAAAATTTTTTTGATATAAGGGATTTGTAAAAGCAGCTTTCCCCTCTATGTGCATGTGATATAAATTTACATTTTCTAATTCTGCGTGACGTGCAACCATCGCATCTATTAATCTCTCAGGAGTTGCTACAGCTGAATGTAGGTATATATTGTCATTTGATTTAATAACTTTTACTGCTTCTTCTGCGCTTACAATTTTCATAAAATTTTATTATAAATAGTTGATTTTACTTTATTACAAAGTAACTGAAAATATGTGTTACTAAATCATATAATAGTCTTTTTGAAATGCAATTATTGTTCTTTTGCTTTATAATATTTCAAATTTATGGATTCGCATAATATTGCGATATTTGCTAAATAATTTATCAATATTTTAGTATGAAAGTTGAAGGGGAAAATTACAGAACAATTTGGTTGGATCAGGAAGATGATACCATCGTGCGTGTTATTGATCAACGGTTTTTACCTCATAAATTTATTATTGAAAATTTAACTTCCGTAAAAGAAGTTGCGACTGCATTAATTGATATGCATGTTAGAGGAGCCGGACTTATTGGCGCTGTTGCTGCCTACGGAATGTATCTTGCAGCTATTGAATCAAAATCATCTCCGGATTTTTCAGAAAATATTATTCGATGTGCTACTATTTTAAAATCTACTAGACCTACAGCAGTTAATTTAGAATGGGCTGTTAATCGTCAATTGCTCGCTATTTTTATGGGGACATCTGTTGACGAAAAAATCGCCATCGCAAAAGCTACAGCTCAACTTATTGCTGATGAAGATGTCGACCATTGCAAAAGTATTGGTGAGCACGGAGTGAATATTATTGAGAAGATAAGTAAAGCAAAGAATGGGGCGGTTGTAAATATTTTAACACATTGCAATGCAGGTTGGTTGGCATTTGTAGATCATGGATCTGCTACTTCGCCAATTTATGAAGCACAAAAGCGAGGGATCAAGGTGCATGTTTGGGTAGATGAAACCCGTCCACGCAACCAGGGGGCAAGTTTGACAGCGTGGGAATTGTTGCAACAAGGAATACCACATACAATTATTGCAGATAATACTGGCGGACATTTAATGCAGCATGGATTTGTTGATATGGTAATTACCGGTGCCGACAGAGTTACAAGAGCAGGTGATGCAGCAAATAAAATTGGTACATATTTAAAAGCTTTAGCCGCTTTTGATAACAAAATTCCCTTTTATGTCGCTTTACCTTCTTCCACTTTCGATTGGAATATCCGTGATGGATTAAAAGATATCCAAATTGAAGAAAGAAATTCAGATGAAGTAAAATATATGCAAGGATTGTGTGATGGAGAATTGAAAACGATATTACTGACACCTTATGATAGTCCGGCTATTAATTATGGTTTTGATGTAACGCCTGCACGACTTATCACAGGGTTAATTACGGAGCGGGGGATTTGTGAAGCGAAAGAAATGTCTATTTTGGATTTATTTCCTGAAAAATTATAGAATGAAAGAAACGGGTGTTGTAAAATTTAATTGTACTTGGATAAAAGAAGAGCCATTGAGTTCAGATTTGTTAGCTGACTTGAATTTATGGCGAGATAAAATGTATAAAGTAGGTTTCATTGGAGTATATGAAGATGGTATAGGATATGGAAATATGAGTATTCGCTCCGAGGGAAAGCAATTCATTATTACAGGCTCAGGAACAGGAAAGTTTAAAACTCTTTCAAATGAACACTATACAAAAGTGGTTGATTACGATTTAGAGAAAAATAGTTTGACTGCAGTCGGTCCGATCATCGCCTCTTCCGAGTCTTTGTCGCATGCCGTTATTTATGAGAAGAATAAAAATGTAACTGCAGTGATTCATGTTCACAATTTATTTTTGTGGAAAAAATTAATAGATATAATCCCAACAACTTATAAAAATGTTGAATATGGTACTCCTGCCATGGCAAAGGAGATCATTCGGTTATTTGATGATACAAATGTTAATGAAATTCAAATGTTGGTTATGGCCGGACATGAAGAAGGTCTAATTTCTTTTGGAAAGGATTTGAATGAAGCTGGGAATCAACTATTAAAACTACTTTGATGCTTTTTTCTGGCAATAGATCATATAATGATTACAGTTCATTTATTAAAAGAAATTTTGATCAACGCGTTCAGAAAATTTCTTTGAATACCGGATTTACTTGTCCAAACAGAGATGGAACAAAAGGTATTGGCGGATGTACCTACTGTAATAATAATACATTTAGTCCCGATTATTGTAAGCCTGCAAAATCTATTACACGGCAGCTGGAGGAGGGCATTTCTTTTTTCTCAAAAAAATACAAAGCCCAAAAATATTTCGCCTATTTTCAATCATACACAAATACATATTCGGATATTGACCTTTTGAGAAGTATGTATTTGGAAGCAGTGAATTTTCCAAATGTTATAGGTTTGGTGATTGGCACTAGACCGGATTGTATCAACGCAGAAATTGTGGAAATACTTTCTGAAATATCTAAAAAGGTTTTTGTCTCTCTCGAATTTGGCGTTGAGAGTACAATAAACAGGACCTTGAATTTAATAAACAGATGTCATACCTTTGAGGAAACAATAGCTGCTTATGATTTAGCTTCAAATAAGGGACTGCATTTAGGAGCGCATATGATCCTGAATCTGCCTGGAGAAAATAGAGAAGACATGCTAAATCATGCAAAAGAAATATCAAAACTGCCTATCAATACCTTGAAGATTCATCAATTGCAGATCGTGAAACATACTTTAATGGCTTTACAGTTTAAAGAAACGCCTGAAATGTTCGACTTTATGAATTTAGAGGAATACGTGGAGTTAATTTCCAATTTTGTTGGTCTTTTACGTCCGGATATCATCATAGATAGGTTTATTAGTGAGTCACCAAAACATTTACTCATTGCTCCTGATTGGGGGGGTATAAAAAACTTTGAAATAGTAGATAAAATTGAAAAGAAGCTATTGGAAAAAAATTCGTGGCAAGGGAAATATTATTCGCATGTTAGTTGATAATCTTAATTATAATCTGTGTAAAACATAATCATGAAAAATAGTAAAGCCGAGATATTGAATTATATTTTTATTGTGTTAGGAAGCTTTTTTTTAGCTTTTGGTGTAGCCGGATTTTTATCTCCGAATAATATTGCAACTGGAGGTACAGCTGGTCTAGCAATTGTTTTGCATCATGTCGTGAAATTGCCAATTGGAGTATTGATGGCTTTAATTAATATTCCATTACTTCTTGTAAGTCTAAAGTACTTAGGCAAAAAATTTGCAATTAAATCTATCGTTTGTATTTTTTTTATTGTCGTTTTTGTTGATTTTTTATCTGAAGTAATTCATTTGCCAAATTTTAGTAAAGATCTTTTGTTGGCTACGCTTTATGGCGGAGTTATAATTGGAATTGGATTAGGATTGATATTTAAGGGAGGAGCATCAGCTGGCGGAGGAACAATATTAGCGAAAATAGTAGCTTCAAAGACCGACATAAAAACCAGTACGGTTGTATTAATTTTAGATGCACTTGTTGTTGCTTCTGCAGGATTTGTTTTTAGGAGTATAGAGCTTGCGTTATGGAGTTTGATCAGTATCTATGTCGCCTCCAAATTAATTGATACCATTTTAATTGGTGCTCATAACCAAAAAATTGTTCACATCTCATCGTCTAAAAACTTAAATGAACTTAGCCGGTTAATATCAGAGTCCTTAGGCATTTCTGGTACTGTGGTGAATGGTAATAGTCTCGGTGCAACCGAAAACAAGGATATCATTTTTATTATGATCGATAAAAATAGAGTAAATGCTTTAAAACAAATTGTGGCCGCTTATGACGAAAATGTAAAAATGATTGTAATGGAGGCAACAGAAATATTAGGTAAAGAGAGTGCTACTATTTAATTTATTTTATCAATAATATGTATTCTAACTATATATATTAGATCTTTTCAAAAATAATGTTGTAATAAGTTCCTTTAGAAGTCTTTTCTTTTTCTATTATACCGTTAAGTTGTTCAACTAAACTTAGTATCAATTGAAATCCTAAAGTGGTAATATCTTTTGCCACAAAGTTGTTTTTATATCCAATGCCATTGTCGCCAATTCGCAATGCCATTTTTTTATTAGTTTTCTTTTTTAAGCTGATGTTAATTTCCCCTTTTTCGTTTCCTTTAATTCCATGTTTTAAAGAATTTGTAACAATCTCGTTAATTAGTAGTCCAAGAGGAATGGCGGTATTTATTGTAAAATATTTTTCTTCGATAGAGAGATTTAATTTGATATTTGTATCAGAGCCTTTTGTTGAAAATATTAATGTGTTGATCAATTCAGGAATATAGGTCGAAAAGTTTATTTTAGACATATCATTAGTCTTATAAAGCATTTCATGGATCTTAGCCATCGATTCAATTCTATATTTGCTTTGCAGTAAAATGATTGAAGATTTAAGAGACTACAAATAATTTGCATATTATTTTTTACCCGATGATGAATTTCTTTCAGAAGTATCTCTTTTTCTGTAATATTCTTGAGAATTAAATTTTCAGCTTTCTTTTTTTCTGTTAAGTCCCTCCAGATACAATTGATAAGAATTTTGCCACTATGTTTTAAAGAATATAACCAAACCTCAACTGGAAATTCTTCATTATTAGATTTTTTATGAATCCATTCAAAATGATTACTGCCATTTTTTATTGCAAGAGACATCATTTCTTCTGCTTTTTCAAACGAAAGCCTTCCGTCAGGTTGCTTTAAAGGAGATAGTTCAGAAGGGTGAGTGTTTAACAGTTCTTTTTTATTCTTATAGCCAAGCATTTTAACGACAGCTCTGTTACAGTCGACAAATATTTCATTTTCTATCACAAGTATTGCATCTCCTGACATTTCGAAGAGTGAACGATATTTTGATTCGCTTTCTTTTTTTGTTAAATGAGCGTTCTTTAATTGTTTATTTTCTTTTTTTAGCGTGGATAGCTGATCTTTTAGGGCATGAGATTTCATTTCCGCTTTTCTTTCGGAAATCGAAATCTTCTCTTTTCTTTTTTTTAGAGGGTTGCCCTTTTCTTGCTTTTTCATTTATAATTGCACAAATCTTTTATTTTCTGATCTCTCATTCTATAAAGATTTTAATGCATTTAGACGTTCCCAGTGGTCACTAATACCTTGCTCAGCAAGGGCTAACAATTTTTCAGCATTTTCCGGATCTTGTCTTGTTAAAATACTGAAACGTGTTTCGTTGTATAGGAATTCTTTTAATGGTAAGGAAGGTTCTTTACAATCAATTGTAAATCTTTCTCCTCTTGCTTTCAAAGGGTTGTAACGGAACAATGGCCAGTATCCGGATTTCACAGCATTTACCTGATGCTCTGCACCATGCACCATGTCGTAACCATGTGCGATACAATGACTATATGCAATTATAATAGATGTTCCTGGAAAAGCTTCTGCCTCCTGAATTGTTTTAATTGTATGCGCATCATTTGCACCCATTGCTATCTGAGCAACAAAAGCGGAGCCATGGGCGATTGCTTGTAATGCAAGATCTTTTTTACCATTTGCTTTTCCATTTACTGAAAACTTTGCACTCGCTCCAATTGGAGTTGACTTGGATTTTTGCCCACCTGTATTTGAATAGACTTCGGTATCAAGAACAATTATATTTACGTTTTCACCTGTTGACAGAACATGATCTAAGCCGCCAAAACCGATATCATACGCCCATCCATCGCCACCAATTATCCAATGTGATTTTTTTGCTAAATGATCTGCAAGGAAAGTTAATTGTTTCATCGCAAAATTTGTATTTGGGGCAATACGTTCACGAAGAATTTTTATTCTCTCTCTTTGTTGGCGAACTCCATCTTCACTGCTTTGGTCAGCATTTAATATTTCATCTACAAAGTTTTCTCCAACGGTATTTCGTATGCTGTTTAATAATGTTTTTGCTATGTCTGTTTTTTTATCGTATGCCATTTTTATTCCAAGACCAAATTCTGCATTGTCTTCAAATAATGAATTAGCCCATGCAGGTCCACAACCGTCATTGTTTGTAGCCCATGGAGTACTTGGTAAATTTCCTCCGTATATCGAAGAACATCCTGTTGCATTTGCAACTACCATTTTATCGCCATACAATTGTGACAATAATTTTACATAGGGTGTTTCACCACAACCGGAACAAGCTCCTGAAAATTCAAACAATGGTTGTAATAATTGTGTGCCTTTTACTGTATTTTTATTTACACGTGAACGATCGATTTCGGGTAGCGATAAAAAGAAATCCCAGTTTTTTATTTCCTGTTCTTTTATCGGAAGTTGAGGAACCATATTAATCGCCTTATGTCCAGGTGCTGTTTTACTTTCGATTGGACAATATTCTACACATAAATTACATCCTGTACAATCTTCAACGGCAACTTGTAATGTGTATGCTTCGTTTTCTTTCACAAATTCTTTTCCAATAGGAGGAATGTGTTTGAAATCTACCGGTGCGCTTGATAATTTATCTTTATCATAAACTTTACAACGTATTGCTGCGTGCGGACAAATCAAGAAACATTTTCCACATTGAGAACATAATTCGGCATCCCATTCCGGAACTTTGTCTGCGATATTTCTTTTTTCCCATTGAGTTGTTGCCACGGGATAAGTTCCATCTATTGGGAAAGCACTTACCGGCAATTCATCTCCTTGAAAGGACATTATTTTTGCCAATACATTTTTAACAAAAGTTGGAGCATTGTCTGCTACCATTTTTTCACTTTCAATGTTTCCGGATTTATATTGTGAATAATCGATCTGGTGAAGATTTTCAATTGCTTTGTCAACAGCCTCATAATTTTTCAATACAACTTTTTCTCCTTTATCAGAATAAGTTTTTTTGATAGCATCTTTGATTCGTTGGATGGCATCTTCTTTTGTAAGAATTCACGCAATAGCAAAGAA
>JAPLDC010000198.1:0-5465 GCA_026391935.1 Bacteroidota bacterium
AACCCCAATAAATAAACAGGGTAACCTAAATAAATAATAACATACTCCAAGATAAATGTCCAGATATTCATCTTATTGATATTTTCTTCCCTCAACAAATGATCGCGAAGTTTATTTTTATTCAACAAATTAATGTATTCATTAATTTGGGTATTCAATGCTGCGATCAATTCAGGCTCTTTTTTATCAAGCGTATTCACCATCTCAATTATTTCTGTACTGGCTATTACATGATTTTTAAATTCTGAAGAATTCAAATGTTTGTCGACAAGCCACTGGTGGGAATAGATCTCCTCAATACCATCAACAATAATATCATTATTTTTATTATCGATGTGATGCATAAGCTGCATTAACTCTTGCTCTATCCGTTTAGTAAAATTATTTATCGTTTTCACCTTATCTTCCTTAAACGACTTTTCATATTCTTTTACAGAAATAGGATCTCCAATTTCAATAAAAACTTTACTGCGGAATTTTGTAGGTGACTGATAATTTATTCCAATAGGTATTACTATAATATCTTTGGAATAATCAAAAGATTCAAGTGATTGAAACGCAATTCGGGTCAACCCCTTTTTCAGGGGATGCAAGCGCCTTTCCTGAATGCATATTGCTTCAGGAAAAATCAACAGAGTTTTATTGGCTTTTAATAACCTCCGACACTCTTCAAATGTCTTATCATTCTTTTTTATTTCGGAATATCCTTCTTGTAAGCGATACATCGGACTAACGCTCAATTGATTTAAAATCCATTTCGCCATTTTTCCTTTAAATACATCTCCTCTTGCAAAAAATCTCACCTTCTGCCTTGTAAGCATTCCAATGATCATCGGGTCTATAAATCCATTATTATGATTTGGTGCAAGGATCACAGGTTTGTTAAAAGGCACTTTTTTAAAACCTCTAATATTTATTCTATAATAGATGTTTAAACATAATAAAGCATACGGTTTTATAAGCCAATAAAGCATAATCTATAAAATTGATTTGAAATATTATCGAACAAAAGTTAAACGTTCACCCTTGTTTTCTTCATTAAAAAAACCATTTTCATAAACCAGGTTTCCGTTTACAAAAGTATATTTAACTTGCGAATGAAAAGTTTGCCCATCAAAAGGAGACCAGCCACACTTATATAGCACATTTGATCTATCTACAACAAAAGAACTATTCATATCCACCAAAACAAGATCAGCAAAATAACCTTCGCGGATATAACCTCGCTTTTCTATTTGAAAACAATCAGCAACAGCATGTGCCATTTTCTCTGCGATCTTTTCAAGAGATATTTTCCCCTGCTTGTGCAATTCTATCATTGCAACTAATGAATGTTGGATTAGCGGTCCGCCAGACGGAGCTTTAGAATAAGACTGTTCTTTCTCTTCTATTGTATGTGGAGCGTGGTCTGTAGCAATTATATCAATCTTATTTTCTAAAACACCTTTTAAAATTGCATCTCTGTCACTTTTTTTCTTTATCGCAGGATTCCATTTTATATAATTTCCTTTAGTTTTATAATCTTCGTCAGAAAACCATAAATGATGGATACAAGCTTCTGCAGTAATTCGTTTTTCTTTTAATGGAACTTTATTATCAAATAATTCCAATTCTTTCTCCGTAGAAATATGAAGAATATGTAAACGTGTGTTGTATTTTTTTGCCAAAGAAACAGCCAATAAAGATGATTTATAACACGCTTCTTCACTACGTATCAAAGGATGACTTTCTATCGGAATGTTTTCTCCGTATTTATCTTTATAAATTTGAATATTCTTTTTTATAGTTTCTTCATCTTCGGAGTGTGTTGCGATCAACATCTTACATTTTGAAAAAAGGCCTTCCAACGTTTCTTTCTTATCAACTAACATATTGCCAGTTGAAGAACCCATAAACACCTTAATTCCACAAACTTTTTTAGGGTCCGTTTTTAAAACTTCTTCGAGATTATCATTTGAAGCGCCCATAAAAAAGGAATAATTCGCCAGGGAAACTTCTGATGCACGTTTGTATTTTTCCTCCAACAATTCTTGAGTAAACACATTTGGAACTGTATTTGGCATTTCCATATAAGAAGTAACACCACCAGCCACAGCGGCTTTCGCTTCAGAATATATTTCTCCCTTATGAGTTAAACCCGGTTCGCGAAAATGAACCTGGTCATCAATACAACCGGGAAACAAATAATGATCTGCACCATCAATCAATATATCTACAGGAACATTAATTGGAGACTCAGAAACTTTTGAGATCAATTCTCCTTCAATCAGTATATTGCCTTTGAAGATCTTACCTTCATTAACAATAAATGCATTATTAATTAGTATCCTTTTCATTAAAATGTAACTTTTAATTTTATTTCTTCCGCATTTCTTAGGATCACGATTTCTGTCGTGTCTCCACTTTTGAAATTCGACAATGCTTTCATATACTCCATTGTGCTTCCCACAGAGGATTCACCTAACTTAATAACAATATCTCCTTTAAGGATTCCTGCTTTAGATGCAGGCTTTCCATCTGTAACACCATCAATCCGCATCCCTTTTCCATCAAAAGTATAATCAGGCATTACACCCAGCGTTACTTTATATTTATGAGAGCCGGGCTCAGGATTTCTGGTTTTCAAAAATTGAAGCTTTGGAAGTTTCTCTGTTTCCTCTTCAATTTTAATGATGTAATCCAATACTTTTATTTCACCCGGAAAATTTATTTTTTCTACCTCATCACTCGGTTTATGGTAGTCGGAATGTTGTCCGGTAAAAAAATGCAAAACAGGAATATCTTTTAAATAAAATGAGGTTTGATCAGATGGACCAACGCCTGCACTATCCTTTTTTATATTAAAATCGCTAGGTGTTTTATCCAGCAATGAATACCAGTCGGGAGCAGTGCCTACACCATATATCATTAATTTTTTTGTTGAATCGTTCAATCGTCCGATCATATCCATATTGATCATATAATTCACTTTTGTTAGATCGATTGTTGGATTATCACAATATTTCTTCGAGCCGAATAATCCATGTTCTTCACCGGAAAAACATATGAATAAAAAATTAAATTTTTCTTTCCGCTTATTTTCTGAATAATAACGAGCTAGCTCCAACACACCTGCTGTTCCTGATGCATTGTCATCTGCACCATGAAAAATTTTACCAGCCGGATTTGCTTCCAGTGAACTCGGATTGTTACCAACTCCTAAATGATCAAAGTGAGCACCAATAACAACAGTGTATTCGGCTCCATTGTCGAGATACCCTACTACATCAATTGCCGAAACAGGTTCACTGCCAATTGTGTCATGTGGATTTTTTGGTTTATTGAAAGTATAAGGGAAATAATAGCTATTTGATTTTCCCTTAGGAGCTATTTTATATTTAATAAAATAATCTCTAATATAATTGGCAGCGGTTAATTCATCTGAACTACCAGTTTCCCTACCATTCAATTTATCACTCGATAGAAACGTAATGTGATTTTTTAATTGAACGGCACTTATTTCCTGAGCAGAAATAGAATGAAAGAGAGACAAAGCTGCAACAACAACTATATAATGTTTTTTCATTTAATTATTTTTTTACTCATTAATTTTGCCAATCTGCAATAAACACATTTGTATCATGAGTTCCATGATTATTTCTATTTGAGGAAAAAACTAATTTTTTACCGTCAGGCGAAAACATCGCAAATGCATTAAAAACACTTTCAGTAGTGATTTGCTCTAAACCCGTTCCATCTTCATTTACAGTATACAACTGAAAATTAAACCCATTTTGAGATTTATGATTGGAAGAAAAAATAATTTTTTTACCATCTGGAGAAAAGAATGGTGCCCAATTTGCTTTACCAAGATGAGTGACCTGTTTCAAATTAGTTCCATCAATATTGCAGGTGTATATTTCCATGTCACTTGGGGCAACCAAGCCTTGAGCAAGCAACTCTTTGTAGTCTTTTATTTCAGCATCCGTTTTTGGACGAGATGCCCTAAAAACCAACTTTTTACCATCAGGAGAAAAGAAAGCGCCACCATCATACCCTAAACCATTCGTGATTTGTTTTTGATCGGTGCCATCAATATTCATAGTCCACAATTCCAGATCACCGGAACGAGATGAAGTAAAAACAATCTTATCTCCTTTGGGAGAAACTGTAGCTTCTGCATCGTAACCCTTCGAATCTGTAAGTTGCTTTGTTATATTTCCTTTCAGGTCTGCAATAAAAATATCATACGAGTCGAAAACATTCCATAAATATTTCCCGTTTTTTCTAAGGTCCCCCGTCTCAGGACAATTATCACCCGCTTTATGAGTAGATGCATAAAGAATACTTTTATTATCCGGTAAAAAAAAGGCACAAGTTGTTCTTCCTTTACCTGTGCTTATTTCAGCAGGTTTATACAATGTATCTTTTGCAGCATCAGAAATATTCATCAAAAAGATCTGATCACAATTTACGCCCCACTTTTTATAATTCGACTGAAAAGAAAGGTTTTTATTATCAAAACTGAAATACGCCTCAGCATTGTCACCGCCAAATGTTAGTTGTTTAATATTTTTTAAATGATTTTCATTTTGCGCAAATGAAAGTTGAGAAGAAAAGATCACGGTAAGTAATATTATTTTTTTCATATTTAAGAATTTTGATTTATAGAATATGAATAGGCAAACTATTTTATTATGTATGTCTCTTTGAAATATTCTTGAAACGCATTTGTAAAACACCCCAAAAGGCTTCTTTAAAAATACCTTTACTCATTTTTGAAACTCCTTCAATTCGATCTGTAAAAGTAATGGGCACTTCAACCAATTTAAATCCCAATTTATATGCGAGGTATTTCATTTCAATTTGAAAAGCATAACCAACAAATTTTATAGCATTGAAATCAATTTGCTCCAGCACTCTTCTTCTGTAACACTTGAAACCAGCAGTTGTATCATAGATAGGCACCCAAAGCACCATCCTCACATAAACTGATGCATAATAGGACATCAATACTCTTCCTTTTGGCCAATTTTCAATTTTCCCGCCTTTTACATAACGAGAACCTATTGCAACATCTGCCCCATTAACTGCCGCTTCACGTAGACGAATCAAATCATCAGGATTATGTGAAAAATCACAATCCATTTCAAAAATATATTCGTAATTTTTTTCCAAAGCCCATTTAAAACCGTGTATATAGGCTGTTCCCAAGCCCGATTTGCCTTTGCGTTCTTCAATAAAAAGTCGCCCCTGAAACTCGGTCATTAATCGTTTTACAATATCTGCTGTGCCGTCGGGAGAACCATCATCTACAATCAGAACATGAAAAGGGAAAGTCAAAGAAAACACTTTGCGAATCATTCGCTCCACATTTTCCTTTTCATTATAGGTTGGTATTATTACTAGACTATCCGACACGATTACGTATTAAGAAACGAAGATAAGGCAAACAAACTCGTCCAGCCTTCAAGAAACCCATACAT
>JAPLDC010000198.1:5472-6267 GCA_026391935.1 Bacteroidota bacterium
TACGTATTAAGAAACGAAGATAAGGCAAAAAAAGTAAGAATAAAAGTTTTAACAATTTTTAGAGTTTATAACGCTCCAGCCTTTATCTCTTCTACGATAGAAGGATCGAGCAAAGTTGAAATATCACCCAAATTATTGATATCTCCCTCGGCTATTTTCCGTAAGATTCTTCGCATAATTTTCCCACTTCTTGTTTTGGGTAATCCGCTCACAATTTGAATTTTATCAGGTTTTGCAATTGGGCCTATTAATTTCGATATTTCCGCCAAAATTTCTAGCCTTAAAAATTCTGCACTTTTATTTTTATTAGTACAGATTACATAGGCATAGATTCCTTGTCCTTTTATATCATGAGGAAAGGCCACAACCGCAGATTCTACAACATCCACATGCATATTGATAGCACTTTCTACTTCTGCCGTTCCTATGCGATGCCCGCTAACATTCATCACATCATCCACTCTTCCCGTAATTCGATAATACCCATCCACATCGCGTTTGCAACCATCACCTGTAAAATATAATCCGGGGTAAGTTGCAAAATAGTTTTGTTTACAGCGATCATGATCACCATAAGTTGTGCGAATAATAGAAGGCCAAGGAAATTTGATACATAAATTACCTTCCACACCATTCCCGATAATTTCATTTCCTTTATCGTCAACCAAAACAGGCTGAATCCCCGGTAATGGCAACGTTGCGAAACTGGGTTTTGTTTTAGTTATTCCTGCCAATGGAGAAATTAATATTCCACCGGTTTCTGTTTGCCACCAAGTATCAACAATTGGACATTTT
>JAPLDC010000516.1:0-3490 GCA_026391935.1 Bacteroidota bacterium
TGCTGATACATATCCTTGAAATCTATTTGGATATTCTTTACTTGTTCCGCATCTAGTTTTTCTGAATTTTTTTTAAAGAATCCAATTATTTTTTCTGAAGCAAGTTTTGCATACTTATAAGTTCCGAGACCATCTGCAACGTATAGAGATTTAAAATTATTTCCATCAAATTCCCCGCAACAATCCTGGTTTTCAGATTTGTTTGTAATAGAGTTAGATGAGATGATAGACTGAAAATTCATAATTACGTTTTAGTTAGCTGTGAAATGTATTACAAACAGGGCAAAGACCGTTTCCATTTTGTTTTTCAGAATGTCTTTTTGCTGACATAGAGGAAATGAAAAATTGTCTTAAATCCGCCTCTCCATATGTTGTTTTATAAAGATTTGGAGTGCTAGCAATTTCTGACAAAATCGATTTCGCTTCTTTTGTGTCTGAATCAGATATATTTCCAGATACTGCAAATAATGAACTACAAACCATGATTTTAGAGCATTGTTTTAATTCTTCTGAAATTTGTTTTGTTTCTTCAGGTGATTGATCCAATCCATCTGACATAACAATAAATCGTACATCGTGTGGTAGGTTGCTAGCATTTGGATTATTTAAGAATGTTATAGCTAAATTTTGTGCTGCTTTTAAAGCTCCTCCAATAAAAGTACCATTCCCGTCAACTCCTGCACTTGTTGGATTGTAATCAGCAAAATCATCTATCAATGTTAATTTAGTAATATCAGTATGAACTTTTGTATCTATACCAAAACAGATTACTGCAATTGAAAAATTTTCTTTTATCGAGCTTTTGTTTTTGAAATAGCCAAGGAATTCTCGAACAGCAAAATTTACATTTTCAGCATGTGATCTATTTCCATCACCTATTGCGTTCATAGAATTACTACCATCTAAAAGTAATATGCCTAGTTGGTGAAAGGTTTGTACTTCTGGTACATCTGGAATTTCCTCATTATGTGGCATCGCGTTAGGTACATTTTGATCGTCTGTCATAAGTGTCTGTTTTAGGTTTTATTTTTGAAAAGATACACTAAAAATTTATTTTTTAAAAATTTCGCAAAATATTTAATTAACTACTTGATTGAAAGGCGGTTGTGCGTACTTGGTTTTAAGGGATTTTGGTATAAATTTGGGATTTCAAAAACGAATATAATTATGGAAACCCCAAGCCCGGAAAAATTCATTTTCCAACTAACAGTAAAAGAGTATAAATCGCTACTAAAAAGTGCCTTAGAAGAACTTTTGCCAAAAATGATTCGGGAAGAATTAGAAGATTATCGCGAATCTATTATCCCAGTGTTTTATAAACCGGAAAAGGACACAATTTCAATTGCTGAAGCAGCAGATCTAACTGGTCTAAAAATAAAGTCAATTTACTCCAAAGTAAGTCGCAGAGAAATGCCTTCAAAAACTAGAGGACGTCCTCTGATATTTAGCCGTAAGGAATTAAACAATTGGATGAGCAAAGGCAAGCCAACTGTTGTGGAGTTGATGTACGAGGACTATAAGAATAAAAGGAAGCAATGATGCTATTGCTTCTTTTTATCGTTGTGTTCCTTTATCTTGTTATACAATGTTACTCCGCCATAAATAGCAAGGCCCGTAACGGCTATTAATAAAATTACTTTTCCTTTTGACATTGGCGTTGAGCCATTTGAATTCGGTAATTGCGATAATGGTGTGCCGAATTTTTTTAAAATTTCTGGTAGTTTCATGTTTTTTATTTTTAATTGTTAGTTTTCTTTTGATATTAATACTGTTTCTGTGTCATCTAGATAGATTCGGTATTTTCCGAAAACGAAACAAAAAGATTCATGACCTGCTGGAGTGTTATGAAGTTTTTCAAGTTTCGTATATGCCTCGAAATTAAAGTTGTGCTGTAGCAGAGTATCAATTTTGTAGTGTGTTCCGAAAAATAGATCAATTTTTAGTTTGTCTAAAAATTCGATAGCAATTTCATTTGCAGTTTTAATTGCAACCAGATTAGATTGATGAATTTCAATAAGTAAATCCTTGACCACCTTTTCCGCTTCCGCATTTTCCAATTCTCGAGCTTGCAGTTCTAATTCGTTTTTTATCGCTTGTGCTTCTTTATCCCTTTTTATCGCGTTATGGAATTCATTCGAACAAAAATTATCATTCTCACAAAAAACGAAGGATCGGTGCGAGGCCATAAATTCTGTCCCGCAATATTTACATTTTCTGTACCTACTATCTAATGGATCCAGTTTCCTGGTAAACTTCGTTGCTTTTTCGTTGGATGGACGTTTAAAGAATAGTATCGGTTCCAAAAGCGAATCGGTGCTCGGCCTATCGAGGACGTTGTTGTCTGTAGTTTCCATTGCTGTTTAGTATATAGTTAGTTACTTCATCAGCAATTTCTTGCTTGCTTTTGCTTCTTCTTGCTGCTACATAGGCTTCAAGCTCCGCTTTTTTAAACAGAAGCTTTCGCTTGCCACTTCGGTAATGGGGGAAATCGGATTTTTCTACCTTTGAATACAGCGAACTCAGCTCAATCTTCAAGAAATGAGCAGCTTGTTTTGCTGATAGGAAGTCCTCGTCTTTGATGGAGGTTTCGGGAGGCGGTAGGATTTTCTTAAATTGTTCAACTGCTGCGTCTACAGCAGACTTGACCGTCAAATTAATGAGATCTTGGATTTCAGGTGCGATTGTTGCCATTATATTAGTTTTTAGATTAATAAATAATGGCAAGTTTAAGGAAGAAGATTCTGCCCCTTTACTGCCTTTTATCGAAAGGGCAGAGAAAGGGCAGGCTTTATTTTTTTAATTCTTTTGGAATCTTTCTTTTGTTTGGGCTAATGTATTGCGCAACCTCCTCTAATATTCTATTGCCCTTAGCTGGTTCGTTTTCGGTTCTCCTTAATACATCTAAAATAGTGTCGAATTTCAATGTTGCGATTTTATTATTTTCATCTAGAACCACAAAAGAGTCTACAATCCAAGTTGCCAATTTTCTATTTCCAGCGACAAAAATTAATTTATTGTATCGTAAGCGTTTGAAAAATTCAGATAATTGATTTCTATTTCCTAAAAAACAAAGTGGCAAGGTAAAGTCATTGTTAATAATTAGATCGAAAAGTTTATTATGATCTTCTTTTTGAATTTGCATCTTAAACTTCTCTACAAAAACTAAAGCGAATGTTGCATCCATTCCTATTATGCGAATTTTATCAACCGCTCTATTTTCTTCAGATTTAATTGTAAGAGTATTAGTTTCAATTAAGTTAATCGATTCTTGTTTAGTTACAGGCTCAGGAGTAATTATAGTTTCGTCTACATCATCTATATCTTCAACATCGAAAACGTAATCAAATTTACCTCCATCGAAATAAGCTTTGTTTATTAAAGTTGTCTTGTTTCTTTCGACCCAATCAATAATTTTTTCGAAAATAATATTTTCATTAAAAAAGTTTCTTGCTTTTACGAATCTGTACGTACTAAATTCAACCAATCCAAT
>JAPLDC010000516.1:3535-9096 GCA_026391935.1 Bacteroidota bacterium
AATCCAATAAAATTATGTTTAGATGCGTAATGGTTCCCTTGAAATAAGGCTGCTTGATGGGATAAAAATGGGCCTATTTTATATGGATCCATCGTAAGGATTTTCCATCCTAAAAAAGTATTATATATATTGTAGGAGGATGGTAAAATGTAATTTCTATATTTTTTATTTTCAGTTAAATCAATACCATGATCCTCTTTCATATGCTGTAAAATATATTCTTCTTCATCATCGAGGAGTTTTAAGTCTTTCAAATGTGATGGAAGAGAATCCATTTTAGATTTATATTTTTCTCTTAAGTTGTCTAAAATTTCAAATACGTCTATATCGTATTCATGCCTTTCAGTTGACGGGAAATTATATTCTGTATTTATCATAGGTCTATATCAATTAGGTTTGCAGCTGTTACTTTGGTTTCAGTTAAAATTTTCGCATATATCATTGTGGTTCTAATGTTTTTATGCCCAAGTAGTTTCGAAACAGTAAATATATCAGCTCCTTTGTTCAAAATAAGCGTTGCGTAAGTATGTCTGAAATTATGTAGAGTAATTTTTTTCTCAATGCCAGCTTTTAATACCCATCTTTTTAATCTATCGTTATTGCTATCGTTGTATTTTAAACCATAAAAAATTATTTCATTAGGATCTAGCGGTGTACCAAGAATTTGAACAGCTTTATCATTTATAGGATGCATAATTACATCTTGTGTTTTTCTTTGAGTGATGTGCAAGAAGTAGCCTTTGTCTTCAGTATGCTGAATGTCTTTCCATTTTAGTGAAGAAAGATCAGACCATCGCAAACCCGTTAAAGCAGAAAAAAGACAAGCTGTTTTTATAATTGGCAGATCGCAATCCGTTTGCACTAATTTTTGCAATTCTTCCTGTGTAAGGAATTCGCGTTTGCTTTCCTTTTGTGCTATTCCTTTTATGTGTTTAAGTGGATTGTCGCTTATCAATCTGTTATCAAATGCATCATTTACAGCTGAACGAAATTTGTTAAAATAGCTCATTGCTGAATTTTGAGATAACTTCAATCCTCTCACAGTGTTTAATCTATCAGCACTTAATAAATAATTTTTAAAGCGATTACAAAATCCTTCGGTTAAGTCGCCCATGTTACATTTCCCCTTTGTAAAATCTTGCAAATAATGCAATGCTCCTAAATGATTGTCATAACTTCCTTTGCTTTGTTTTCTATCTTCTATGTAATCATTAAAATATTTAAGGAAATCCATTTTTTTATTCATTGAATCAAAGATGCCATCTTCTTCATTCAAAATACCTTTTTCTCTTTTTAGTCGAATAGAATTTGCATAATTTAAATTTTCCTTATTGATTTGTTTCTCCTCAGGATTCTTTGGTTTTTTGTAAACTGTTCTATTTAGGAACTCTCTGCGAGTTAATGTCCCATCTTTTTTTCTAGTAGGAGGGTAGTAGTCTAAATAGAGGCTCATTAAGCCATTTTTTAGTTCTTTTTGACGTAGGTGTACAGCCATTTTTGTTTATTTTAAAAGTTTGATAATCGATTTTTTTTGAATGATAACTCTTCCGTTCAGTGCGGTAGATATTATTAATTTATTTTTGATGTATCTGTGTAGACTCATTCTGCTTATTCCCAGAAGTAAACAGGTCTCTTTTATACTTAAAAATTCTTTTGATTGTATTTCTGTATAATCAATCCCTACAGACTTTTCGTATTCTTCCGTTTGTGCTGTGATTATTTTCTCATTACGTTTATTAATTTTCCAAGATTTCTTCGAGCAACTATGAGAGCAAAATTTTGTAACTGTCGTTTTAGCAATAAACGGAGTTTTACAAAAGGTACAGATTTTAGGTATTAATATACTACTCGACATTTGTATCAGGATGTAACATAGTGTAACATGTTGTATCAATTTGTAAACCTCTTAATTTTTGAGGTACAAAAAATTGTACCTTGAAGTTGGAGGTACAACAAAGGTACAATCTTTATTAGTTTGTAAGCAAACGGTTTGACTAAAAAGAAATTAACAATTTCTTTAAAAGTGTTGTTATTATTTAGTTGTGTGAGAGAGAGTCGACTTAAGTCGGATTAAGAAATAGGCGACCTATTTGCCGATACAAAACCTGCTAAAAATATTAGTTAACAAATCATCACTCGATATTTCGCCGGTGATCGTTCCTAAATAGTGCAAGGCTTGTCGGATGTCCATCGCTAAAAAATCTCCGGTAACATTATTATTTAAACCTTCTAAAACTTTTATCAAAGCAGAATTTGTATGTCGCAAAGCCTCTGCATGGCGGGCATTTGTAACGATGGTCTCAGTGATATTTACGGTTCTGTTATCAAACAATTCAACAAGATGTTTTTTTAATTCATCAATACCGATATGTTCCTTTGCAGAAATATAATGCATGTCTTTAAATTCGGCAAACTCACGGTAGGTATATTCCATATCCTCTTTGTCAATTTTATTGGCTACCAGCACCAGTTGCGAATTATTTAAATGAGGCGTTAATTCTGAAACAATTTGTTTCAATTCATTCAACGATATTTCATGTACATCAAATAAATAAATAGCAATGGATGAAAGTTTTATCTGCTCGAATGTTTTTTCTACTCCAATGCTTTCAATTATATCATTGGCTTCACGAATTCCTGCTGTATCAATAACGCGGAACATTACTCCGTCAATATTTATTTCATCTTCGATCACATCGCGTGTAGTTCCAGGGATATCAGATACAATCGCTCGGTCTTCTTCTAGCAATACATTCAATAAGGTAGATTTTCCTGCATTTGGTTTTCCGACTATGGCAACTGGAATCCCATTCTTTATAACATTTCCTACTTCAAAGGAATCGATCAAGCGCTGAACAATTCTTTGTATTGAACTAACCAGGTTTTTCAGATCTGTTCTGTCTGCGAATTCTACATCTTCCTCCGAAAAATCCAATTCCAATTCTATCAAGGAGGCAAAATCGATAAGATTTTGTCGGAGTAATTTTATTTTATTTGAAAAGCCTCCTCGCATTTGCTGAATCGCAATTTGATGTGACGAAGCGGAGTTGGACGAAATAAGATCCGCAACAGCTTCTGCCTGTGAAAGATCAAGCTTGCCATTCAAGAATGCACGCAAGGTGAATTCTCCTTGGTTCGCCATTCTGGCGCCTTGCTTTATCAAAAGTTGGATGATTTGTTGCTGAATGAATGGTGAGCCATGACAAGATAGCTCAACAGTATTTTCACTCGTATAGGAATGGGGTGCTTTGAATAAGCTCACCAAAACCTCATCAATAATAATATCATCCTCATGGATCACACCAAAATGTAACGTATGGGTATCAGAAAGGTTAAGATCTTTCTTTTTTAATGTTTTTGTCCCGAAAACCTTATTGCAAATAGCAATGGCATCTTTCCCTGAAAGTCGGATAACGCCAATAGCACCAATTCCTTGAGGAGTGGCAAGTGCGACAATCGTGTCGGTATGTGAAGTTTGAATGCTCAATGTTTAAACTTTAAGATTTAAAGATACGAATTTATTACGTTTTGCGCATAAACATAGAAAATTCAAGCGTGAACAGACGAGTCACTTTTGTTCAGACTTTTCAACTTTGCCCCATCCTTTATTAACTTTCTGACTTTAAACTTTCAAACTTTAAACTTATTATATACTTTAGCACTCGCAAAATTGAAATAAAGGGTTTTAACTTTCAATTTTTGATTAAGAGCAACCTTAAACTTTCCAAATTAAACTAAAAATATGAGCGTACTAGTTAATAAACAATCAAGAGTGATTGTACAAGGGTTCACAGGAACTGAAGGATCTTTCCATGCCGGACAAATGATAGAATATGGCACCAACGTCGTTGGCGGAGTTACTCCCGGCAAAGGCGGATCAACGCATATGGAGAAACCTGTTTTTAACACAGTAAAAGAAGCTGTTGATAAAGCAGGAGCAGATGTATCTATCATATTTGTGCCGCCGGCTTTCGCTGCTGATGCAATAATGGAAGCTGCAGAAGGTGGTATTAAAGTTATCATTTGTATTACTGAAGGAATTCCAGTAAAGGATATGATTGCAGTGAAAGAATATTTGAAAGATAAAAATTGCAGATTGATTGGACCAAATTGTCCTGGAGTTATTTCTGCTGAGGAAGCGAAAGTAGGTATCATGCCTGGTTTTGTTTTCAAAAAAGGAACTGTGGGCATTGTTTCTAAATCAGGAACATTAACGTACGAAGCTTCCGACCAAACTGTGAAAGCGGGACTTGGAGTTACCACAGCTATTGGTATTGGAGGAGATCCTATCATCGGTACAACAACAAAAGAAGCTGTTGAATTATTGATGAATGATACTGATACTCATGGTATCATTATGATCGGAGAGATCGGTGGAAATCTGGAAGCAGATGCTGCCCGTTGGATAAAAGCGGATGGTAACCGTAAACCTGTGGTTGGCTTTATTGCCGGAGAAACTGCGCCAAAAGGAAGAACAATGGGACATGCAGGTGCGATTGTTGGTGGTGTTGATGACACCGCTGAAGCGAAAAAGAAAATCATGCGATCATGTGGAATTATTGTTGTTGATTCTCCTGCTGATATCGGGAAGGCGATGGCGAAGGCTTTGGCCGATGATGTTAGAAAAGGTAGTCCACATCACCACGCAAATCGTGTAGACTAATAATAATTCTATTTTATCATAATTTATTATTATAAAAAAGCCGTTGGAAAAATATTTCCAACGGCTTTTTTGTTAGTTAAGCAAAACGCTAAATTTTAATATGATCCGCTTTTACTGGAATTATTTATTCTTCTTTTTATCTCCGATCGTATAAACTACCCCTAGCAATAATCCACCGGAAGCAGCTGAAGTTGATTGAGCATCTTTGTAAACAAATGAATTTACAAATTCCCTTCCTAATGCATCAACACCTTTTAAGTCGGTTAAACTATACTGTAAGCGTAACCCGGCCAATATAGAAAAGTTTGTTTTTCCTACAGGGACTTTAAATCCTAATCCTAGCACAGCAGAGATATAGGATTTCGCATAGCTAGTTGTCATAATGCTATCCGATTGAAATCCATCAGTAGTAAAATGATATTTTGCTTCAGAAATAATATTGTACTGTGGTCCAATTTCAAAATAACCCCCAACCTCACTTTTCATTTTAAAGAAAACGGGTATCTGTGTTACTTTCAGATTTACATTTGAACTGTATTCTTTTGTTCCTGTAACAGTACCAACAGAATCAACAAGATCAAGCGATCCGGCATAAGCCCCACGATGATTTCCCACTAAACCTTCAACACCAAAACCTATATTGCCAAAATACATAGAAACACCAACGCCATAATTAAATCCCCATCCTGCAGCATAATCCTGAATATTCCCTGCATTTGAAATGTTGTTGTTAAATAAAAAATTTGAATTGGCTGAACCCTTTCCGTGAATTTCCAAGGTATTGGTCTTTCCGCCATCTCCGGCATTCCAAGCAAATGAAATACTGGCAAAAAAAATTGTTACGCCTAATAAAATAGTTTTTTTCATAGTATAGTTTTTTGAGAGATTTATAAATCAA
>JAPLDC010000336.1 GCA_026391935.1 Bacteroidota bacterium
CAGGCATTTTAACACCATTTTTACTAGGGAATACGATTCCAACTTTTTCACCATTATAAGAGCAATCAAATTTAGCTTCTGTTTTATCTGTTTCTTTTGTAAGCTTTGTTAAAACAACACTATAATTTCCTGTCTTGAAATCATTTTTTGATGCAGGTAATTTGAAGTCGGGTGTCGCAATGACTGCACAACTTGTAGATACTTTGTATAAGCCTCCAATTTCAAAAGTGTAATTTTTAATTTTATTGTAACCTGTTCCTTTCAAATTAACGATTAACCATTCAGAGGAATTTGGTTCAATTGTTTTCGCTTTTTCTGTAGGTTTTGTTTCTTTTCCATCGATGATGAATTTACATTCTTCAGGTTTAAAAAGAATGTAATCAGCAGTTTTGTTTGCAATTTTTAACTTGAATTTTGTTTCTCCATCTGTTGAAACAGCATTGTCAACAGTTATTGTTACTTCTGAAGTTTCAATGGTAGTGTTTTTATAATACAGTTTCTCATACTTTACTTCTTTTTGAGCGGATGTAGAAAGCATAGAAATTAAAGCTAAAAATACAAATGCGATTTTTTTACTCGTTTTTTTTGTTCCTGAAAAGGAATCTGTGAATACGTTATATTTCATAATTATCATTTTTGGTTCGTTCTGGTTATACAATTCTTTTGCCAAAGATATAAAAACAATTTTCTTTCTTAATTTTAGTTGTTTTCGCAAATATGTAAAGCTGTTTTAATCGAGTTTTAGTTTCAAAAGTTTTTTAAACGCTTGCTTTTCAATTTCAGAAATTTGCATTAACAAGTCGGCACTTTCTTCAAAATCTTTTTGTTCGTTCAATCGTCCTTTATAAATTCTTCCCATATTAACTGCACTTGCCCTCCAAAGATCTCCTGCCTTTGTAAATTCTTCAGAGATTTGTATGAGTTGGTCTTGCTTAACATACTGATGCGCTTGTTCCAAAAATGCAGCAAATAAAAAGCGAAATCCACCTCCGCCAGTGCCTATCTCTTCTTGCATACGCACTATTTGGCCTAGATATAAACCGGCTTTCCGAGGTCCTAATTTGTCGCGCCACTTACGAATTTGTTTTGCTGTATATTTTATTCCTGAAACACCACCAATATTTCCAGGGATATAAAGCATGTCCCTTGAACTGCGTTTGATGCCTTTTATAATTCCTTTTTTTATTATTTCGTCTGTAACAAGGCCCACTTTTTCTGGGAAATAAATATGGCCTTTCGGAGCGAGTGGTCCTTTTGCAAAACGAACCTTTAACATGTCTTCTTCTGAAAGACTAGTTACAGTTTCCATAACAGGGTCGCTTATCAAATAATTTCCATTCTCTTTTCCATAAACAATTAAATTGTGAGCATTAAAGTGGAAACGATATTCGGGCGGGAAATAAGGGAGATTAAATACACCAACCTGGCATCCAACCGGAGCTCCTTCTTTCACTTTTTGATCTAAGAACGCTTGTGCTGTTTGTTCATTCCTGAATTTTTCGCGATGTACTTTTACTCCAAGTGACTTACAAGTACGGCTGAATATCCATCCGGGCATAGTTCTGTAGGTGATAGCAGGTCCATTGTTTATGGATAAATAGGGGATATGTAAATAAAATATTCCTGATCCCATTCCAAATGCCAAAGGCTCTGTCATAAATTCTAATCCGTGATAACGTAATAAACTTGTTGCCACTCCGTTTTCACAATGCGCAGACTGTATATGCTTAAATTTTTTTTCCAATTTTATTATTTTTTGCCACGAAGGCGCAAAGTTTATTTATTAATTACAATTTTTATTTTTCTTCTAGATTTACTCGTTCTTCTCTCTGGTACTATCCTTATTGATAGTCATTTTAGTGTATTATAAAATGTATTGTCGATTACTAGATAAAAGAGAGAAGCTACTAACCTTTAAAATTTTTCAATTCCTCAATACTGATATTAAATGCTTTTGCATATACTGCCAATTTTTTTCACTTAAAGATTCAAATACTTTAGGTTTCATGTGTCTTTTTATTGTGAAGGCCCAAAATCCTGTATACCCTGATAATACGGGGAAATCCATGATCCTTAATTCCATGAAATAGTATATCGGGCTTTTTTCTCCTTTTTTTACGGCAAGGCTTGCAGCTGCTATTCGTTCATTAATATCATCCCAGGCATTGTCCAATGCATTTTTTTTAACATCCCAACCGGTACTCAAATCGGTTGTATATTTCCCTTCTTTGTCCTTTACATACATTAACTCTCTCGTCATGGAAGCCAATGGAGACTCATCTTGTGGAAGTTCTTCTTTTTTCATATTTTTATTTCACTTGACGAAATTAATTGTTTTTCAATAGCAGAAAGCCATAAATCATAGGATTTTTCTTTTGAATCTTTCAAAAGTTTATCAATAGTGTCAACTGTTTGATTTGCAGATAAATTAAACCATGAACGGCATACTAATTCTGTTTCTGGATTTATTGTACTTGATTGTGCTCTACCTTTTGCTGCAAATGCAGCTCCAGCATATAATTGTGATCGGTGTTCAGTTGCAATTGAATTTATTTCATTCATCATTCTTTCATCAAACCCACCAACATAGGTGAATGCAATTCCTATTCCTCTCCATAGATCAGCGTGACGTGCAGAAGGGAAACTGTCAATCACTTCTTTTACTTTAGGAATATTTCCCAAACAACTATACCAAATGCTTCTTCCAATACCTTGGTCGTAGTGCCTTAATTGCGCTAGATCAATCTTATCGGATATCTTTTTGCTGTTAATACTTTGTCTCTGTTTGAATATTCCATCATAATAGCCAATACCATCCAAAACACTTGATATCATAAAAGGTTCAACAGTTCCTATATAAAATTGAATATCAATTGTGTGTTTAGCAAATGCCCATCCTAATCCTACATGAACCTGAGATGAATGCGCTCCCGCCTCTTCCAATAAAAATTGTTTCCAACGATTCAATGATTTATTATCTAAAATATCTTTTTCTGCAAAAACCATAGCTGTGGCTTCAAAAGCGACAGAACGGAATTCGTTTTCTGAGTTATTGATTTGTGAAAGAATCCTTTTTAGATCATCTGTCGCAAAAGCAAAATCACTTGATTCCTGAAAAAGAGTTTTGATCTTTTCCATTTTTTTAGAAATTGTATTTTGCGAACTCATCTGCATTTATTTCTTATCGTAAAACCACATCACTTCAACATCTTTTTTTACTGAAGCGTCAACCGGTAATGCAAGATCACTTTCTGTATCCACTTTTTCTGTCAGACTGATGGAATAGGGATTCACTTTTATATCCAGAGATGTTCCTTTTGCCTGATGACTGATATTGCGAAACATTTCTGCCGCAATTTTTTCTAGCATCCCCATATTCATCGTAATTTTTTCCTGTAACTTTTTTGAGTTGCCGTGCTGAAATTCAATACCTTCTTGAAACTCTCGCATATATTTAAGATCAAATGGGTCGATATAGCGATCAGTAAAAGTAGCATGTTCAAGTGGTAACCATTGTAAAAACAGATCCTGCATTATTTTATTTAAAGCCTGAAATTTTTTTCCGATACCATTTTCAGAAACAAATAAATCTTTCAATAATTTAAGATCGGTATAGCCTTTATTGGTAAATAGAACACAAGGCACCGACCAATAGATTGCCCAGTCCCAAAATATTTTAAAAACCATGATCTGGGTATTTCCCATCAATTTATATTTATCCTGATAGATCGGAAGCCAACTCTCGTACCATTGTAAATGCATCTTTTCATATACTTCTGTACGAAGAGCGATATCTTCTCCAACTTTATCACGTAGAATCAGATCCGAAAGCCATGTATTATTTAAGGAAATGAAATCACTCCCAGGTGAATAAAATGGATCTAAAAAAGCTCCTGCTTCACCCGTACAAGCCCAACGTTCCTTTGAATACATTCTTTCGCTATTATGCGCAAAATGTTTTAAAATCCTGAAATCCATTAGTTCTTCCTTTGGCGGACAAACTTTTGTAGCAGCCAATGGCTCATTCTTTTTGATCCATTCAACAGCTTTTTCGTATGTGTTTATTGTATTGAAAGGATGGATATCCTCATCGGCAACAATACCGATACTCGTGTTCTTTGAACCTAATGGAATGACCAATAACCAATAGCCCTTATCAATAAAGTGAACAGTACTCAGATAACGGAGTTTGGGAGCAAGAAAGGTTTTCCATTTTTTGTCATCGCTCCATTCATCAATGTCTACAACACCTTTCACGCGGTACCAAACTGCATTTACATTATGTGGTGTCGCTTTTTCGAATTTTAATTTACGTTTTAATAAACTAAAACGACTCGTTGCATCAACTATCCAACGTGCCTTTAATTGTTTTTCTTTTTCCTCGTGATTAAAAATAACTGTATGTCCTGCTTCGTTAAATTCAACATCCTTCACACGGGCAGACAACATAAATTCGGTACCCAGTTCCTTGGTGTGTTTTTCTAGATAATTCTCAAAGGTTCCTCTGTCGAGTTGATGACTTGGAGTGGGAAGTTTTAAACGTGGACCCAGTTCAACCCTGTTGGAAATTTCAGCTTTATTATTTGAGGTAAAGAAAAAACGAAGGCCGTGTTTTGGTAATTCAAATTCTTCTAAATACTCTTTTAAGCCAAGCACTTCACGAAAATAATGTGTCGCTAATTCTACAGTTGATTCACCCACTTTGTGCGCAGCGATAGGAGCAATCGAATCACGGTATTCCATTATCAAAATGGAAATGTCAGGATTTGCTCTTTTAAGTTGAATAGAAAGTGTAAGACCGGCTAACCCACCACCTGCAATAATTACATCGTACTGTTTTTGCATCCTGAAAATGAGGTTTAGCTTTTCTATTTTGGTTGAATTGTAAAAATAGTGAAATTATAAGCATGTTCAGCCATCAGCTTGGATAAATATCAATCAAATTTTACGATTAATTTTCTTATATTTGATAGGATAAAATAATATTCAATTCATGAGATCGAAACAGTTTTTCTTTATAGTAATCCTTATTGTTGTTTTTGGAAGTTGCAAAAAAACAGAGATCGGAAATCCTGGTCCCAATGAAGTTTGGCTTGAATACAAAGCTTTTAATCCAACACAAATACAAGTTGATTCCGGTTCAACAATTACCTTTACAAATAAAGATAATGCGGATCATTCAGTAACAGCAAATAGTGGTTTGTTTAACAGCGGTAAGATCAAAAGTGGAAATACATTTACATTTACTTTTAATACAAAAGGAACTTATTATTATTACTGTAATTACCACTCTTCAAATTCATCAGAGCAGGGTGCTATTGTAGTTAAATAGAGACAGGAATATTACTGATCACTCTTCCTTCCAGAAAGCGTAATAATTAAACCATTGTTCAGGATAGCGATGAACCATTTTTTCCACTTCTTCAATATATTTATGAAGTAATTCCTGGACAGCAATTTCTGTTTGTTTAGGATCTCGTGTGCGTTTTACTTCAATTGGTTCGGAAGCAAAAAAGTGATAATGAGTACTCGTTTCTTTTACTGCAAATGCTAGTGTCAGCGGGACTCCGAATTTAGCTGCCATAATAAATGGTCCGGCAGGAAATTTTGCTATTTTTCCTAAAAAGGTAGCTTCCAATGTTTGCACACCGTCTCTGAAACGGTCACCATGCATCACCACCAATTCATTATTACTGAAGGCATTGTGAAGTTCGATCAAATGCCCCATTTCTCCATCTTTGATCGCGATGATCTTAATGTTTTTTTTCTTCTCCACTTCATCCATGTACTTTTTTAAATTCTCATGTTCATTTTCATACATCAGAATATTGAAGGTGGTATTTAATCTGTTGAGTAATTGTCCGGCTATCTCCCAGTTGCCGATATGGGCACTCACTAAAATTCCTCCGCGCCCCATGGCTGCTATCTTATCCAGATTTGCACTGCCATCGGGGTTGATCGTAAAATTTGTTTTTACTCCGGCAAGCAATGCTACTTTATCTAAAATGGTTTGCCCAAAAATGTAATAATTTTTATAAATCTTTAAATAGGAGGTAAAGCGATTGTATTTTAATACGTTGTGGAAATAGTAATAAATATGCTTGTTGGATTTAAAAGCAAAAAGGAAATAGTGAAAGGCAACAAATCTTAAAACCAAGTATGCCGGTTTAAGTCCTAAATTATTCAGGATGAAAACAAATATCTTATGGCCTAATACAGTTCCTTTGGATTTCCCTTCCCATTTTGCCATTTTAATTTGAAAATTTGAAAATTCGGTAATTTGAAAATTGGCTTATCAGCTTAGAATAAGCATTTTAAATACAAAGAATGGGTTAAGCAAACCAATAAACAAATGAATTTGTGAACCAATTAACTATACGGTTGCCTTTTCAGAAATTTTACGATTTACATAATCATAAAAATTTTGAAAAGTGCTGATGTTTATGAAATCTTCAGCAACAACTTTAAATCCGAAATTGCTTTCAATGATCACCACTAAGTCAACATAATCAAGGCTATCTAACCCAAGTGTTTCGCGCAGGTTAGCATCAGGTTTAATTTTGTCGGCATCGACTTCAAATTCATCCACTAAAAAATGATTAATTCTTTCGATAATTTCGGCCTGTGTCATTGAGTAGTTTAGTTTTATGTTATTTTTTAAATTTCTTAATAATTAAAGACGAATTTGTTCCTCCAAATCCGAATGAATTGGACAAAAATACATCAATATTTTTTTCTGTTGTCACTCTTGGTATATTTAATTTTGCAGAGGCTTCGTCGGGGTTTTCAAAATTTATATTCGGAGCAACAAAGTTGTTCTGCATCATAATTATCGAATATACGATCTCGCTCGCTCCAGCCATCCAGCATTCGTGACCTGTCATTGATTTTGTTGAACTCACTAAAGGTTTACTTTCAGAAAATACAGCGTCAATGGCAGTCGCTTCAGCAAGGTCTCCACCCGGAGTAGAAGTTGCATGAGCATTTATGTAATCAATGTCTTTTGCTTCTAAGTGTGCGTCATTTAGTGCCATTTTCAAGGAACGCACTTGTCCGTCCACATTTGAATTGGAAATATGTTCTCCATTTGAAGAGAAGCCATAGCCAACTACTTCAGCCAGAATCGGAGCACCACGTTCTATAGCACTTTCATAACTTTCAAGTATCAAAGTTGCAGCTCCGCCACTTGGAATTAGACCATCACGGTCTTTGTCAAAAGGGCGGGATGCTTTAGTAGGTTCGTTTTCACGGATTGAGAAAGCACTTAATCCATCGAAACTGCCAAAAGCAAAAGGGTTTACCTCTTGGGCACCACCACAAATTATGTGTTTTTGTAATCCCCATTTGATCATCAGATATCCTAATCCAATAGCGTGTGAACCGCTCGCACAAGCGGCACTGATCGTAAAATTGATTCCTTTTAATTTGAAGATTGTCGACAGGTTCATTGTAACTGTGCAATTCATCGATTGAAATATCGATCCGGACCCCAGTAATGTAGTGTCTTTTTTTAGTCGAATGGTGTCAATGGCTTCACTTACAGCCTTAGC
>JAPLDC010000463.1 GCA_026391935.1 Bacteroidota bacterium
CACACCAGCTCCATCGGTGCCAAACCATAGATTTCCACTTTTATCCTCCAACATACTTCTTACATCATTAATAGACAATCCCTCTTTTGTAGTAAAATGAGTAAAAGACTTTACAAGTTTTCCATCAATTCTGTTTATATCTTCCTGCGTTCGTTGAGCAGTTTTGTCTCCTCTTTCAATTGCTTCAACACGGTTACCATCGTATTTGCAAACACCTCCTGTATAATTACCTAACCAAATATTCCCGATCTTATCTTCTAACATCGTTAAAACAACATTATTAAATAAACCTTCTTTTTCGGTAAAATGTGTAAATGATTTAACGAGTTTTCCATCCATTTTTCTGATGTCTTGTTGAATTAACTTCGCTGCATAATCACCTCTTTCAATAGCATCAACTCTATTTCCATCATATTTATATAATCCTGAACCATCCGTTGCGTAACAAATATTCCCAATCTTATCCTCAATCATACATCTGATAATTTGGTTAGTAAAGCCTTCCTTTTGAGTAAAATGTAAAAAAGAGCTTCCGTCATATTTATATGCTCCGGATTCAGTGCCTAACCAGAGATCGCCATTTTTATCCTCCAACATGCTTAAAACAGACCTATTGGATAGGCCTTGTTTAGAAGTAAATTGTGTAAAAGATCGAACATTTTTACCATTACTATTTACTGAACTTTTATTTTTTTTATCAATCCCATTTTTCTCCAGAATTAGGTTCCCATTATATTCACATATTCCGTTATCTGTACCAAACCAAAGGTTTCCACTTTTGTCTTCTAACATACAATAAACAGTATTATCCGATAAGCCTTCTTTTTGTTTATAATGAGTAAAATATTTTCCATCATATTTACAAACTCCTTCACCATCTGTTGCGAACCATATATTTCCATTTTTATCTTCCAGGATACTCCAAATGTAATTACTTGACAAACCTTCTTTGTCTGTAAAATGTGTGAACGATTTTCCATCATATTTGGAAACACCACCACCTCGAGTACCGAACCATAAATTGCGGTTCTTGTCTTCCATAATGCAGCTTATGTATCCATTTTTTAAGCCTTGAAGTTTGTTAAACGTGCTAAAGTTTTTCGGGTTGTCGTCATTAACATGTGCATCTTTTGCTATTACAATTTCCGGGATACCGGCTAAAAATTGACTATCAATGGAAGGTACTAATTTGGGCAGTAAAAATGTGTCTTTTCCAAATTTGATTTTATTGGGTTGGCCTGCAACAACTATAATTGGCTCACCTGAAGTAAAAACATTTGTATTGGCAGGAACGATAATTGGAGCACCTGCTTTTACAATTATTGGTGCTCCAACGGGTACAACTTTAGGCTCAGTAATGCTGTCTTTAGGTACAATATACCCTTTAGCTTCAACTACAACAGGTGCAAATGTATTTTGATTTCCTCGATCTTTCTTTTGGGTACACGAGAAAAATGATACTCCGAAAATAAACACAATGGCTTGAAAAAAGATGTTACAATTCCTTCGACATCTATT
>JAPLDC010000119.1 GCA_026391935.1 Bacteroidota bacterium
GGGAAAGTGATTTCCAGTATTCCTGTGCCTGTTTGAGCGTATGTTAATGTTGTAGTATGGTATTTTACAGAATCGATCGTAAAAGAAAGATCAAGGTCAAATTGCATTAAATTAAAACCCGCTATAGTAGGTTTGAAATGCGATGTAATAGCGCCTTTAATGTAATTAACAGCAGGATCAACTGTCCAAACGCAACGGTGGTATTTAAGATCATAGGTATTAGCTGCACCAGATAATACAGATTTAAATTTTGCTTGCTGCGCTTTTTGTTCCATTGCAGGAATGTCAATTTCAGCATTTAATTGCGAATTTGATTGTGCGCTTATTTTAATTATGGAAATAATATAAAATAAGAGAAATAAATGTTTCTTCATTTTTATGGATTTGCTTTAGATAAAGATACGAAACTAAATGTGTTTTTAATCCAGAATCAAAATTTTAACATTTTGAAATGTTATATTTATAATTCTTTCATTAATTCTTTCATAATAATTGTCATTTTCTTTTCTGCTAGTGCTGCAACTTGTTGTACTTCTTCATGTGTCACTTCCACAATTTTTCCCGGTACGCCAAGGTCTGTTATAATCGACATTGCAAAGCAGGGAATGTCCATGTGACGCGCAACAATAATTTCGGGAACGGTACTCATTCCTACAGCATCAGCGCCTAATACTCTTACCATGTTATATTCGGCTGGGGTTTCAAATGTTGGTCCAGATAATCCTAAATAAACACCTTCCTGGACTTTTATTTTATTCGCTGCTGCAACTTTTTTAGCTTTTGCGATGACCACTTTGCTATATGCTTCGCTCATATCCGGGAAACGCGGCCCCATTTCTTTTATGTTTTTTCCGATCAAAGGATTGGAAGGAAAAAAGTTGATATGGTCGTTGATGATCATCAGGTCGCCGATCTCGAAATTTGGATTTACTCCACCGGAAGCATTGGAAACAAATAAATTTTTTACACCCAGTAATTTCATCACTCGCACCGGAAATGTAACTTGCTGCATGGTGTAGCCTTCATAATAATGAAAACGACCTTGCATGGCAATTACATTTTTTCCACCCAGCTCTCCGAAAATTAATTTACCTGAATGTCCTTCTACCGTTGATACAGGGAAATTAGGGATCTCTGAATATAGGATGGTATGTTTGATGTTTATTTCTTCTACCAATCCGCCAAGTCCTGTGCCTAGTATTATTCCTACTTCCGGAGTAAAAGAAATTTTACTTTGAATGAATGCTGCTGTGTTTTTGATTTGCTCTAACATAATGGAGTATTTGTTCGTTGAATTCTTGCCCTACTGTGTCATTCAGGCGTGTGTTTTTTTCTTTATTGTGAAAATCAATTTCTATTGGAATGTAAAAAAGCGGTAGGTTTTTTATTGCCTCTGTATACTCTGCACTTTTTAATCGCATAGCATCTTTTTCTGTTGTCAATATAATTTTATTTGCAGCGGCAATATTATCAAATATTTTTTGAATATTCCCTATATCTGCTTTTGTAAAATGATGATGATCCTTGTATTTTACTGGTACTATATTTTTCGCTTTGTTTTTTAAATAATATTCCAGAGGCTTTGTATTGGCTATTCCGGTTAATAATAACATAGAAAAATTGCGCTCAAAATAAAATTCTTTAGCAAGCGGATTGGTGCCAT
>JAPLDC010000322.1 GCA_026391935.1 Bacteroidota bacterium
CTTCAGCAAAACTTTTAAATAAGTCGTGAGTCAGCGGACGGCTAGGCGTCATTTTTTCCAATTCTATGGCGATGGCTTGCGCTTCAAAACCTCCGATAATAATTGGTAATCTTCGTTTACCTTTTGTTTCACCCAATACAAGTGCGTAGGCCCCTGTTTGTGTCTGACTATAAGATAAACCTACTATTTCTAATTTTACTTTTTTCACTATTTAGTTTTTTTGATCCCGCATTTCCATTAAAAGGGATAAATTCTTCTATAACTAAGTTACGAATAAAATTCCGAAACTGAACTTCTGAAATTCGAGTTAATTCTGATTTGCTTTAAAATGTTTTACAGCAGCAATTAATTTAGGAACAATTTCAAATGCGTCACCAACAATACCGTAATCCGCAGATTTAAAGAAAGGAGCTTCTTTATCTGTATTTATTACAACAATAGTTTTACTTCCGTTAACACCCGCCAAATGTTGGATCGCTCCGGAAATCCCAACAGCGATATAAAGATCAGGACGGATCGCAAAACCTGTTTGACCGACGTGTTCGTGGTGCGGACGCCAGTCCATATCCGCTACTGGTCGAGAACATGCTGTTGCAGCACCAAGTTCCTTTGCCAATTCTTCTATCATACCCCAGTTCTCCGGTCCTTTTAAACCTCGACCTGCGGAAACAACCAATTCGGCTTCTGTTAAGTTTAGTTCTGACGTTTCTTTTTTTACTTCCAATACTTTTATCGGAGAGTTCAATGCATCCAGGTTTACAGTAAAATCAACAATTTCTGCAGTACCGTCCTTTAATTCAACAGGAAATGAATTCGGTAAAAGAGAAATTACTTTTTGTGTTGAATTGATCACATACGTTGCAACCGCTTTTCCAGAAAATACAATTTTCTTCACAGAAAAAGAATCGCCTGAAATGGTAGGATTGTCAACAGCGCCTGCAACAATTCCTGCTTTCAGTTTTGCAGCCAAACGGGGAGCAACTTCTTTACCAGTAAAATCGTGGGCGAAAATAATTATAGTCGCATTTTCTGCAACAACAGCTTGTTCAATTGCTGCAGTCAAAAATAATCCGCTCAAATTTGAAAGTTTATCATTTTTTAATTTCAAAACTTTTTTTGCACCTGCTTTTCCGAGGTCAGAAAATTCTGCATCACCAACAACAAGTGCCGTAGCTGTTGTGTTTAATTGTGCAGCAATTCGGCTACCATAATTTACAGCTTCTAAAGAAGATTTTTTGATCTTGCCTTTTGCTATTTCAGTATAAATTAATATCGACATATATTTTTTATTTAACGGGTATCTAAAATGGAACTTATATAACCTTTGCTTCTGTATGCAATAACTCAATTAACTTTTCCGGAGTTGCTGCATCAATGTATTTACAATCGGTGCGACCGGCAGTCAGGGTGAATGACGTAATGCTTGTTAATTTATCCGCTGCAGCAGGTGGAACTACCAATAATGGTTTTGTGCGGGCACTCATAATTCCTTTCATGTTCGGAATGCGTTGTTCAGCCATTCCTTTGTTTGCAGAAATTACCAATGGTAAAGCACATTCTAATACTTCAATTCCTCCGTCAATATCGTGTTCGATCTTAGCGACACTATTTGTAACATCTAATTTTGTTGCAAGCGAAACATATGGTAAATTCATAAGTTCGGCCAACATTGCTCCAACCATAGAGCCATTGTAACTGATGGTTTCTTTACCAACCAATATCAGATCAAACCCTTTATCTTTCGCATAAGCAGCAATTTGTTCGGCAACAGCAAAAGCATCGTTTGGTTCAGCATCGATACGGACAGCATCATCGGCGCCAATTGCAAGGCCTTTGCGGATGGTGGCTTCACTTTCAACAGCGCCAACGTGTATGATTGTAACATTACCTCCTTGTGCTTCTTTCAATTCCAAAGCTCTTACTAAAGCAAACCATTCGTCATAGGGGTTGATAATGAATTGAACGCCTGCAGCATTAAAAGTGGTGTTGTCGGCAGAAAAAGAAATTTTAGCAGTTGTGTCTGGCACATTACTAATACAGACTAATATTTTCATATACAATTAATTTTATGTTGTCATCAGGAGCAAAGTCGAGGGACGGTTTTTTTTAAGTGTCGCAAATTTAACATTATCTGTCATATAAAAAAATGAAATTTATCAGCAATTGTTGATAAAATGGTCAGAAATATTTGATTCGATTCTGCTAAATAAAGCAAACCATTTCGTGGATATATTGTGTTGATAATGAGGGCGGAGTAAAGAACTACCAAGTGCTATCAGGAGCTTTTATCTTGATGATTGATTGATCCTTTTGGATGAAATCGGGGAGAGTCCCATTGTCGATAATAGCCAGTTTTGTTTTCTTGTTTTTTAAATAAGTATAATCGTTATAATTCAAGGGTTTATCATAGGCTATATTATTTGTATAAAACATAATACTAATATTTTTCTGCGCCTTGCAATTGAAGATCACATAATCTTCGGATGGCAAAATATTTTTTATTGACTTTATAAATAGTGCGTCATTTATTTTATCGATGCGTTTGTCATTATCATCAGGACGAATGAGCATAGTGTGTTTATAGGCAATTTTATAGAGATCGAGATTTCCCCATGCAATCAATACTATCAGTATAACCGAAAAAATATTCTGAAGGAGTTCTTTCCTGAATATTTTCACTTTTAAGTACGACAATACATTATCAATTAAAGAAGCAATCGAAAGAAAAATAAAGGGACTAACGATATAACAAAAGCCCGACATCTTAGTTGCAGCAAGGGAAAAGAACAGGTATACAATTATAATAAATGAAAAGAATGCAATTTTAAAAGTATCCGTTATTATATTTTTGTAGAAAAAGAGCAATGAAAATAAAATTAAAAAAGGAACTAATTGACCGCCTCCATATGTTTTTCTCAAATTGTCGAAATAAAAAAAGGCATCACCGCCATGGTCTTCCACTACTTTGAAAAAATGTTTTGAATTTAAAGAGTATTCGTAGCTGCTTTCGACAGGAAAGGCGTAAGAGATATAAATTTGCCAGGGAATAAAAACAATTGTTGCAACAATAAAACTTAGAATTATTGATCTGTATTCATGTAAAATTTTTCTTCTTTTTTTATCCAAAATAATTGTAAGTCCCCAACCTGCGTATACAAGCAAACCTGTCAGCCATTTGATCAAAACAGCGCCTCCGCTAAATAGGCCAATTAATAGGAGCCAGTATTTTTTTTTGGAACTTTCGTATTCCACCCAAGCCCAGATGCTTGCTGTAATGTAAAAAAGAAATGAGATGTCGTTATGATCACTCGGAGGAAAGCCTGTAAGCATTTCATGCACATAAAAGGCAGAACAAAAAAGTACAGCTCCGTAATATCCGATCTTTTCTGATAAGCTAATTTTCCCAATTCTATAAATAAAAATTGGCAATAAACTCATCATTATTATTGATGGAATGCGCACGACAAATTCATTCATTCCAAAAAGCTTTAAACTAAGAGCGATCTGCCATAAAAATAAAGGCTGTTTGTGTAGCCAGATATGGTTGGAGATCCAGCTGTTGGCATCATACGTTAATATAGGATTTTCGTATAAGGTTGGTACAAGAGGGTGCAAAAGAAGGTTTTTAGCAACCAGTGCATGAAATTGTTCATCCCAATTATTTAAGAATGGATCAAGCAATGCCATGAATGAACACAAAAAAAGTCCGGCAATAAAAAGAAGGCACAGACTTAATTTATATTTTTTAAATACTTCGAAAGAAATAATACTGCTGACAATAGAAGCGCTGCCTATAATGAATAAAACAAAAACTGAAGGATCAAAATAAAACAGGTTTTTCATTTCAAACAAATGTAAATAATATCGAATTGCATGCAAAATATAAAATATATTCTGTTTGTCATTTTCTAATAATATCACTACTTTTACATTCTCTAAGAGAAAAGATACCACCAAACAAATTATAGATTAGATGGAATATAACACTAGTCTGCCAAAAATGATCATCCCCGAATATGGCAGAAACATTCAAAAAATGATCGATTTTGCAATTGCAGTTGAAGATCGTGAAGAACGTAATAAAGTAGCTCGTGCTATCATCGATGTGATGGGACAACTCAATCCTCATTTACGTGATGTAACTGATTTTAAGCATAAATTGTGGGATCATATTTTTATCATTTCTGAATTTAAATTGGACGTTGATTCCCCGTATCCAAAGCCTACTGCTGAAACCTTTCAAACAAAACCTGATCGTGTTTTATATCCGAGTAATGATATTCGCTATAAACATTATGGAAAAACGGTTGAACGTATTATTGCTAAAGGAAGAGAATATCCGGAAGGTGCAGAAAAAAATGCATTGGTGGAACAGATCGCCAATTTGATGAAACGTTCTTACCTTACCTGGAACCGTGATTCGGTGAATGATGAGGTGATCTTAAAACAGTTGGCAGAATTGTCGAAAGGAGAATTGGTATTAGCAGATGTTTCGGCTTTGAGAAGTACACAAACATTTGTCCCTCGTCCTGTTAGTAACCAAGGCAGAGATAATAAGAAGAAACAAAATACAGGCGGTAAACAAAATAATGGCGGCCATCGTCATCATAAGAATAATAATAACAACAACAACCAGAGTTTTAAACGCAAGCCTTTTTAGGGCAGTTCAAGGTTAAGGTTTGAAAGTTTAAAGTTGGAATAGATTTATTAAAGCACTTTTCTTAATTGAAAGGTGTTTTTTTTATAAGTCAGGCAAAGGCACAGAATGTCGAATTGCAGACGTTATTCTGAGCTCAGACTTTACTGATCCAGTCGAAGTGACGAAGCGAGTGCGCAAGCCGGCCCACATGTTTCGAAAGGCTCAACATGACAACACACAAAATTCCACTCCGCTCGAATTGACCTCAGTTATGTTCAGTCTGTTCACTATTAACAATCCTTAGTTCGTAAAAATCAATTTCTTCGTCATCAATTTCACTCTTTTAATGCGTACTTAGTATTGAAATCAGAGCCTTCCAAATAGGAAGGTTCAAACTCTTTTCATTAAACTATAAACTAAAAAAAATGAGTGTATTCGAGATCATTGGCGGAAAAAAATTAAAGGGCGAAATTATTCCACAGGGCGCTAAAAATGAGGCGCTACAAATACTTTGCGCTGTTCTGTTAACGCCGGAAAAAGTGGTGATACAAAACATTCCGGATATTGTGGATGTAAATAAACTCATTGATCTGCTTCGTGATCTGGGAGTGACAATAGAAAAAACTGGTCATGAAGAATATACATTTCAAGCCGATCATGTAGATGTGGATTATTTGAATTCTCCGGAATTTAAAAAGAAAGGTGGTAGTTTACGTGGTTCAATAATGATAGTAGGGCCATTGCTTTCCCGTTTCGGTAAAGGATACATTCCGAAACCCGGTGGAGATAAGATCGGACGGAGGAGATTGGATACGCACTTTATCGGATTTCAAAATCTGGGTGCCAAATTCATTTATGATGAGGCAAACGAATTTTATAAGGTTGAAGCAAATGATTTGAAAGGTTGTTACATGCTTTTGGATGAAGCATCTGTGACCGGAACAGCGAATATTTTGATGGCGGCCGTATTGGCAAAAGGAACAACGACTATATACAATGCTGCTTGTGAGCCATATGTTCAGCAGTTGTGTAAAATGCTGAATCGGATGGGAGCAAAAATTTCAGGAATAGGCTCTAATTTATTGGTGATAGAAGGGGTAAAATATCTTACAGGAACAACGCATAGAATGTTGCCGGATATGATCGAAGTAGGTAGTTTTATTGGTTTGGCAGCAATGACGCAATCAGAGATCACTATTAAGGATGTTCATTGGGATGAGCTGGGTATCATTCCAAGTGTCTTTCAGCGTTTAGGTATTAAACTAGAGCGGAGAGGCGATGATATTTATATTCCTTCGCAGGAAAGTTACGAGATCGATACGTTTATTGATGGTTCTATTTTAACAAT
>JAPLDC010000390.1 GCA_026391935.1 Bacteroidota bacterium
GGCTGTAGCCTTTTCTTCACTCATTTTCAAATTGGAATGAACAGAAGCAACAATAAAATCAAAGGATTGAAGCACCTCTTCAGAATAATCCAGAGAGCCATCATTTAAAATATCACTTTCAATTCCTTTAAAAATTTTGAATGGAAATAATTTTTTGTTCAATTCATCTATCTCTACATGTTGAGCAAAAACGCGATCCGGTTTTAATCCTTGCGCATAAAAAGCGGACTGAGAATGATCACAAATCCCCAGATATTCGTAACCGAGTTCTTTACAATATTCAGCCATCTCCTTCAAGGAGTTCATTCCATCACTATAAGTACTATGATTATGAAGGCCCCCTTTTAGATCAGAAACTTCAATTAATTTCGGAATTCTATTTTCTTTAGCTAATTCTATTTCATTTAATCCTTCTCTTAATTCCGGTTCGATATATTGTAAATCGTACGATTGATAAATCTCATTCTCAGATTTAGGATACAGGATTTTAGATTTAGGATTTATTAATTGCACAAAGTGACTTTCTGCTCCGGTTGTTTCAAACAATTTCGAATAAAAATCATTTTCGGAGCAAGTGATAAATTCAATTTTAACATTTCTGTGATTCTGAATTTCATCAATAGAAATAGCACTTGTAGTAGCAATTAATATCTCAATTTTATCGACCACTTCGCACTTCCTTCTCATTTCTCCGGAGAGAGAAACAAATTCTGTATTGTATTTTTCCTTTAGAAAGTCTACCAGTTCAAAAGCAAATTTTTCTACTGCAGCGTAATGAAACTTTCCAATGTTCAATTGAAAAAATTCAATTTGTTTTTTTACCTGTTCCTGTGTTTTTGCACCAAAACCTTTTAGCGTTATCAAACGATTTTCGTTGCAGGCATATAACAGTTCACCAATACTTTCTATTTCCAATTCTCTCCAAAGTTGCCCTACCTTTTTTGGACCAATTCCTTTTATTTTGAGCATCTCGATCACACCCAAAGGAGTTCTGTCAAACAATGCAGATAATTCCTTTAAGTTTCCTGTTATAAGAAGTTCATTAATTTTTGCAGCGATCCCCTTTCCAATTCCTTCTATTTTTTCAATTTCTGAAAGCGGCATTCCATGCAGATCAATATCTGTTTTATCCAATTTATAGGCAACGTTTGCCAATGACTTTATTTTAAATGGATTTTCATCATGCAGCTCCATCAATTGTGCTGTCAATTTCAGAGCATGGGCTATTTCCTCAGTTGTCATTCTGTAAAATTACTAATTGAAATTCAGAATATTGAAAAATGTTTTAATACAATTTAATAACTACCTTTATTTAAAAAATTCTAAGAAATGTATCCAAAAAAAAATGCCCTTTTTCAACTCTTTGCATTAATCATTTTTAGTCTAAACAGTTTTGGACAAAATGGACAAATCCCTCCTTTTACAATACAAATAGAGCCGGTAATAGCAAACCCATTACCAGCAATCCACTCATTTGCATTTGCAAAATCGGGTGACAAATGGTTAATAATAGGTGGGAGAACAAACGGATTACATGGCTTAAACAGTAGCGGCAGTTTCCCCCCAGAATACATTAATAATAGTGTAATTGTTATTGACACCACAACATGGAATTTTTATCAATCAGACCTTAATCAGTTGATACCAGCAATCGCTGACCCGATGCGATCAACTAATATGCAATATATTCAAGAAGGTAATTATTTATATATGATTGGA
>JAPLDC010000118.1 GCA_026391935.1 Bacteroidota bacterium
CAATTATGGATTTGAATTAGCGATCGTAAAAAAAATGCCAACGGATGGAAATTATATTTTGATCTCCCGTCCCGATTTTGAGGCAGGCTTCCTTGAAAATTATGATTTGAACATCAATCAAAATCAGATCTTTTTTTTGGCGGAAGGGAATCCTGGTTTATTTTATGCAATGCAAACTCTAATACAGATCCTCCCTGTTGAAAAAACTGCTGAGGTAAAAATCCCTTGCGTTCAAATTAGTGATTCTCCCCGGTATCAATGGCGTGGTATGCATTTAGATTGCAGTCGTCATTTTTTTACGAAAGAGGAAGTAGAAAAATACATTGACTATTTGGCGATGTATAAATTCAATGTCTTTCATTGGCATTTGGTGGATGATCAAGGTTGGAGGATAGAAATTAAAAAGTACCCATTATTAACTTCCGTTGGTGGAAAAAGAAAAGAAACCATTATTGGCAAGCCGGCTTTTGATAAAGCTGGAAATCCTTCCAAAGATGATAAATATGATGGTACGCCTTATGGTGGATTTTATACTCAGGAAGATATCAAAGAAATTGTTGCCTATGCACAAAGTAAATACATCACGATTTTGCCGGAGATTGAAATGCCGGGACATTCATTAGCTGCACTTGCTGCATATCCGCAATATTCGTGTACAGGAGGTCCGTTTGAAACATACACTAAATGGGGCGTTTCGGATGATGTATATTGTGCAGGAAATGATGAAACATTTAATTTTTTGGAGGATATCTTGACAGAAGTAATGGCTCTTTTCCCGGGAAAATATATTCATATTGGTGGGGACGAATGTTTGAAAGATCGATGGAAGGCTTGTCCGAAATGTCAGAAAAGAATTGTTGATGAGAAACTAAAAAATGCAGAAGAGCTTCAAAGTTATTTCATTACCCGCATCGAAAAATTTGTGAACTCAAAAGGAAAGCAAATTATTGGTTGGGATGAAATTCTGGAAGGAGGATTGGCTCCCAATGCCGCTGTAATGAGTTGGAGAGGAATTGCCGGAGGTGTTGCTGCCGCTAAACAGAATCACTTTGTAGTGATGAGCCCCGGTAAACCATGTTATTTCGATCATTATCAATCAAAGGATAAAACAAAAGAGCCTTTGGCTATCGGTGGATTTAATCCTTTGGATTCGGTATATGCATATGATCCTACGCCAAAAGCTTTTAGCGCTGCAGAGGCAAAATATATTATGGGTGCACAAGCGAATGTCTGGACAGAATATATCACTACATTTTCGCAAGTAGAATATATGTCGATGCCCCGGATGGCAGCACTTTCTGAGGCCTTGTGGACACCTCTTGATAAAAAGAATTACAAAGAATTTGTTGTCAGATTTAAAATGCATGCGCCTGTGCTTGATAGAATGGGAGTGAATTATGCAAAGCATTTTAAGGCAATAAAATAAATCCCGACAGGACTACTAAACCTACCGGGATTCGAATTAACACTTACTACTATGTAAGAAAAACTACTTGTACAAATGTATATAAGTTTGTTGTTTTTGATGAACTAACTTGCATTTATTCTTAGGAATCGAACGACTAAAATATCTTAGAATATGAATACCAGACGTAACTTTATTAAAACATCTGCTTTTGCTTCGGCAGCCTTGTTGGTAAATAAATTAGATGCTGCTGAATCTGAAAAATTTGCAAACGATTTTAAAACGAAGGTTTTAAAACCAATCGTACTTTCTACCTGGAACTTTGGTTTAAAAGCGAATGAAGCAGCTTGGGAAATTCTTAATAAAAATGGAAAAGCTTTGGATGCTGTTGAGGCCGGCGTTAAGATCCCGGAAGGCGATCCCACCGAACGAAGTGTCGGTTATGGCGGTCGTCCCGACAGAGATGGACATGTTACCTTGGATGCTTGCATCATGGATGAGAATGCAAACATCGGTTCTGTTGCTTGTTTGGAATTTATCAAACATCCTATATCTGTTGCAAGAGCTGTGATGGAAAAAACCCCTCATGTAATGTTGGTTGGAGAAGGTGCTCTGCAATTTGCACTTTCTCAAGGTTTCATAAAAGAAAATTTGTTAGTTGAGGAATCCGAAAAGGAATGGAAAGAATGGTTAAAAACAAACAATTATAAACCGGTTGTTAATATTGAAAATCATGATACTATCGGTATGATCGCCTTGGATGCCAATGGGGACCTTTCTGGCGCTTGCACAACAAGTGGAATGGCATTTAAGATGCATGGAAGGGTTGGTGATTCACCAATTATTGGTGCGGGATTATATGTAGATAATGAGATCGGGGCGGCAACAGCTACTGGTCATGGTGAAGAAGTAATCCGTATTGCCGGTTGCCATTTAGTAGTGGAATTAATGCGACAAGGTAAAACACCGGAACAGGCTTGTAAAGAGGCTGTAGCAAGAGTTGTTAAATTAACGGCAAACAGAAAAAAGAATTTAAAAGATATTCAAGTTGGTTTTATTGCACTGAATAAAAAAGGTGAATATGGTTCCTTTTGTGTACAAAGTGGATTTAATTATGCTGTATATGATGCTTCTGGAAATCGTTTGATAGATGCAGGATTTCATTTGAAGTAAAAATTGATACGGGAAATTTCCTCTTGGAGATGGGGGCTAGGTGGATTGAGAATTAGAAAATGAATTTTGCGAAGACAATTTATCAAAATAAAATAAAATTTAATTAGGATAATTCCCCCTTGGAGAAGGGCTCAGAAGGTTTGAAAATTAGCAGATGAATTTTTCGGAGATAAATAATCTAAGTAAAATAAAATTTAATTAGGATAATTCCCCCTTGGAGAA
>JAPLDC010000391.1 GCA_026391935.1 Bacteroidota bacterium
TTGTCAAAAAAACCGCCTCTTTTAAATTGGATTCCATTGATTGAAAACGAAGCAATGGAATTGAATTTATCAAAATTGTTATTAAAGAAGATATATAGAAAATTTAAGGGTGCAATAAATAAAAATCGAAATATTAATTCACAATTGCCTCAAGTAAAATCAAGTGTTGAGCTTTTTCCTGTTAAAATATTTCAGTGGTAAATTCTGATTAATGAGATCTATTTTAAAATATTTTTTCTTGAAACTCGGAGGAAGGCGCATAAAAAGTGATTATCTTAATGCTAAAGAAGAATTTGTCCGAGAACTAGAGTTCAAGAAAAAATATAAGCATACGCTTGCAGATTATTTCGTTCATCCCACAGCAATATTGGAGGATCCTTCTTTGATAACGATTGAATGTGGAACTGAAATATTTGATTACGTAATAATTCGAACGCAAAAAAATAAAGTTAATATTGGCAGGAATACTCAAATTAATCCATTTACTGTGATTTATGGTGGATCGGGTGTTAGTATTGGGAGTAATGTGATGATTGCACCTCACTGTATGATTGCATCCGGTAATCATGATTTTAAGCAAACGCAATTCCCGATGCGGTTTGCTGGCTCCTTATCAAAAGGGCCAATTGTTATTGAAGATAATGTTTGGATTGGAGCGAACTGTACAATTACGGATGGTGTGCGTATTGGTAAAGAGTCTGTTGTCGCTGCAAATAGTGTAGTTACTAAAGATGTAGAGCCTTGGAGTATTGTAAGTGGTGTTCCTGCCGTGAAAATTTCCAGCAGATTGCCGAAATAATCAGTTCTTTTATGATAATAGTAAAACTCACAGGAGGCTTGGGAAATCAGATGTTTCAATACGCATTTGGAAAACACCTAGCTCATAAATATCAAACAAAATTAAAACTTGATATTTCTTTTTTTGAATCCCAAAATCTCAGATCTTATGAGTTATATGTTTTTAACATAAATGAAGAAATTGTTACAGTAAACGAATTGAATAATTTTTTTCCTTCTCCATCCTTAAATTTTATAAAAAAAATATTTAATAAAATTAAAAATAATTTTTATGGTTTAAATTATGTTTTAGAAAAGCAATTTAATTTTACACCTGAAATTCTTAATTCATCCAATAATTCCTATTTAGATGGGTATTGGCAAAGTGAAAAATATTTTAAAGATTCTGAGTTGATTATTCGAGATTGTTTTCAATTTAAAATAGCATCTAATGAAAAAAACAAATCTCAAATTGATCAAATACTTAGTCAAGATTCAGTATCCATTCACATTCGAAGGGGAGATTATGTTAGCGATAAACAAACAAATAAAATCCACGGAACTTGTGATGAGCGCTATTATGACAGAGCAATATTTTACATTTCTGAAAACATAAAGACGCCTGTTTTTTATGTGTTTTCAGATGATATTGATTGGGCGAAAAAGAATATTGAAATTCCATTTGCACATCATTATGTTGAAAATAATGCTGATTGTAATTATGAAGATATTCGTTTAATGGCTTTCTGTAAACACAATATCATTGCAAATAGTAGTTTTAGTTGGTGGGGGGCATGGTTAAATTCAAATGTTGGAAAAATAGTTATTGCGCCCGAAAAATGGAATAATGATACAACAAAAAACACTGGAGATATAGTACCCAAAAATTGGGTGAAATTATAAAAAGTAAATACTGAAGAATTTATTTAAATTTAACAGCATTTTATTTATTATCTCCTCTTTAAAAAAATGTCGAAAATTGATCAAAAGAGCTGAGATTCTAGAAAACTTTTATAAAAGCAATTCCTAGAAACTTAATAATGTTTTTTTTACGAATAGATTGTATTATTTAATTAATTGTGTTAAATTCGTTTTTATAAATGAATATTAGAATAATAATAATAATTGTTTTTTTTGTTTTTATCAGAACAAATGGACATTCTCAAAGTGTTTCAACTTCAGTTATTAGTTGTTATGGAAATTATGCTGTTTCTTCAAGTGGGAGTTTAAGTGCAAATGTTGGCGAACCCTTGGTTGCAACTTTTTTTAATTCAACAAATTTTTTGACTGAGGGATTCGAACAACCTAATGATTTGCTACCCCTATCAATTCATGACTTTTCCTCAAATGATGCGTACTTTAAAGCTTACCCAAACCCTTTTTACAATATTTTGATTGTGGAAAGCGCTTTATTTGAAAAAGATGTTGAGCTAAGAATTACGGATATAACTGGAAGAGAGATATTCTCAATTCAAAATAGCTGTGCATTTTACAATAAGGATGAGGTTCAAATTGAAACCGGCGAATTTAAGAGAGGTGTTTATTTATTAACCATAATTGATAAAGAAACTAAGACCCCGATGAAAATAATAAAATTGATTAAGGCATAAAGATGGCTATATTCAAAAAGGTAGCAGCCATTAAAATAGTGCTTTTATTTTTGATACTATCAAATATAAAAGCTCAAAATGCTCCGTTTGCCATTCCTTATCAAGCTGTTGCCAGAAATGCCTCAGGTGTGATAATTCCCTCCCAAAATATTCAAATTAAAGTAGGCGTTTACATTTCTTCATCGGGGACATTGGACTGGGAAGAAACACATGCGACAACAACTGATTTGTTAGGCTTGTTTAAAATAGCCATAGGGGAAGGTTTTTCAACCGGTAGTGGTGCTTTGGCATCTTTCTCATTAATTGATTGGCAGGCAGCATTGTATTTTATTAAAATTCAGATTGATTTTTCGGGGGGGAGTTCGTATGTGATTATGGGAGCTTCCGAATTATTATCCGTTCCCTATGCATTCTATTCAAACAAATCACAAACTGCAATTGGGCTTTCTATAAATGATCTGTTGGATGTTGATACTGCGGGTATGCAAAACGGTTACATACTTAAAAATGAAGGTACTATTTGGAAACCAATGAAAGACAATGACAGAGACACGGTATCTTTTGTTTACAATGTCGAAAATGCAAACAACTCAGATACTTCATTAAATGCTTTGCATCCTAGTGGTTTTGTTGATACAGTATTGTATGCATATCATTCAGATTCTGCTATATTTTCTTCATTCAGCCAGAATTCGGCAACTACTGTTCAAAGCACGTATGCCGATACTGCAACGTATGCCTCTAGTTTCCTCCCTTATAATTGGTCAATTATAGGAAATGTCTCAAGTTCAGTCAATAATAAATTAGGAACTCGAGATAATAACGATTTCGTATTTAAAACAAATAATGCAGAAAGACTTAGGTTGTTGTCGAATGGCAAATTGGGCATAGGACTTGCAAATCCTCAAGCTCAGCTTGATATTAGAGGAATTGACGGATTGCTTCATTCCGGGAATTTTGGTGTAGGAGATACTTCTCTTTCATACAACACAGGAACGTATATGATGTGGTATCCGATTCGCGGCGCTTTTAGGGCTGGAAGTGTAACAGGAAATGAGTGGAATAATTCGCAAATTGGCGATTATTCATTTGCGGTAGGTTATAATACTAAAGCTTCGGGAATATATTCTGTTGCAATGGGAAATTCCTGTTTGGCGCTTTGCGAAAACTGTATTTCAATTGGAAACAATTGTTCGACAAGTATTTTAACCGGACCAATTGTTAATG
>JAPLDC010000502.1 GCA_026391935.1 Bacteroidota bacterium
ACAAAAAAATAGAAAACAAAAACCACATCCGAATATCAAAAGGCAAAAAACCGAAAACAAGTGAACGTCAATTATTTGGTGAATGGTTATTAAACGTTAGTGAACCTCCTGTTGTTTACGATTCTTTACTTACAAAAAAATCAGCGAAACAAATAAAATTGTTTTTGAACAACAAAGGTTTTTTTATTAGTTCAGTTAGTGATTCAGTGGTTTTTCGTAATCGAAAAAAACGTGCTAGCGTTTATTATATCATCAAAGCTAGTGATCCATATCGGATCAACCATGTCGATTATAAGATTCCTGATGATCTATTAAAATATTATATTACTTCTGATACCTCCAACTGTTTGTTGAAACCTGGAAACAACTATGATGTGGATATGATGCAATTGGAGCGTGAAAGAATTTCGACAGAGCTAAGTAATAATGGTTATTATCTTTTTACTAAAGATTATGTCTATTATGAAATAGACAGCACTATCGAAAACAATAGAGTTAATATAACTTTAGGAATAAAAAACTTTGCTTACAAATACTCCGACTATTCCGATTCTATTCTAGAAAAGCCACATCAAAGGTTTTACATCAGCAATATTTACATTCAACCCGATTTCGTTTCAAAGAAGATGGACAATGTAAAAAAGGACACTTTAAAAATTGAAGACTACTATATACTCCATACTGAAAGTTTAAAATTCAAAACAAAAGTTTTACTCAATTCTGTTTTTATCCGAAAAGGAGAGCTCTATCAGTTACAGAATGTAGAAGACACATATAAACGAATTTCAGAATTAAAATCGTTCAAGACAATAAATATCTTTTTTACTCGTGCCGATGGCGATTACCTAGATTGCCACATTCAGTTGAGCCCGATCGATAAACAATCCATTACCATTGAGTCGGAAGGAACAAATACGGGCAATGGAAATCTAGGAATTTCCGGAAGTATCATTTATCAGAACAGAAATTTATTCAAAGGTGCGGAAGTACTTGAATTACGTTTAAAAGGTGGTATAGAGGCGCAACGAACTGCAAATAGCAACACTGCAAACATTAGCCCGTCCTCTCAATTTAACACGGTTGAAATTGGTCCGGAGGCAAATGTATTTTTCCCTCGTTTCTTAGTTCCTTTTAATGTAAAGGCTTCAAAGCGATCTAATCCAAAAACGATTTTCACAGCTTCAATTAACTATCAGCAGCGTCCAGATTATACAAGATACATTACTAATCTTGCCTTCTCTTACACATGGAAAGAAACGCCTAAAAAACGTCATACAATCAGCCCATTTGTAATCAATATGGTAAAAGTAGCTTTACAAAACAATTTCTTAGAAAATATCAACGATTTGTATTTGATCAATAGCTTTACAAATCACATGGCTACAAGTACAAGATATACCTTCACCTTTAATGAACAAAACATTAAAAAAGAAGAGAACTTCTCATTTTTTCGCCTAAATGCCGAATCATCCGGTAATGTTCTGAGAGGACTTTACAACACTATTAATACTATTAAACCAAATACATTTATTAAAGATGATAAAGGGCGTTATACTTTGTTCGATGTGGTTTACTCTCAATATCTTCGCATTGATGCCGATTACAGATATTACTTTAATTCAAATGAAATAAACAAAGTAGTTTTTAGATTTGCTGCAGGTATCGGTAAACCTTTGATAAATTTCACCTCATTGCCTTTTGAAAGAAGCTTTTACTGTGGAGGAGCGAACGGTATTCGTGCCTGGCAATCACGATCTCTTGGACCAGGTTCATTTGATGATGGAGAAAATATTTCATTCGGTCAAGTTGGGGACGGACAAATAGAAGGGAATATAGAATACAGGTTCAAACTTTTCAAAATGTTGAAGGGCGCTTTTTTTGCTGATGCCGGTAACATGTGGCTTCAGAAAAAAGATGCAAGTCGCCCAGGGGGTGACTTTCAGTATGACAGGTTTTATAAAGAAATTGCTATTGGATCAGGAGTTGGATTGAGAGCGGACTTCAGTTTTTTTATCATCCGTTTTGATATCGGCTTAAAAGTAAGGGATCCAAAGTTTTCTGAAAGTAAACGTTGGGTCATTCAAAATCTGTTTGATGCTGAATGGAAAAGAAATTATCGCATAGATAACAGCAATAGAAAATACGATTTCCTTACCTTTAATTTAGGAATCGGATATCCTTTCTAATTTTAGCAATTTTGAAGGTGCATTTCTATGGCAAAAACCTGATAAAGAACATACAGAACAGGTATTCCCAACTAATGAACCAGGAATCTAATGAACTAATGAACTTTTTATTATCTTTGCCTTCCTAAAAAATTAGTTA
>JAPLDC010000405.1 GCA_026391935.1 Bacteroidota bacterium
CATGAGCAAAGACCCAAGTATTTGCTCCTTGAGTGGTATCTTTGTGCAGTGCTTGATTTTGTATGATGGATCTGCTTTTTGCATATCCCACAGACAGATCGGCCCCATAAAACCATGTAAGCAGATGTTTTCCAAAGTGATGTTCGTAACCAAAATTTATATGCGGACTCATATATCCGGGAGAAATTATAGTCTGTCTTACAATTACACTATCGGTTTGAAGGATAATAACCTCGTTCCAAGTACTATTATTTTGGAAATCATTACTGATCTTATCTGCCATGATGGAAAAACGAAGAGCTGATCTAGGTGAAAAATTCCTTTTATAAGTAGCTGAAAATCTCATGGATTCAGTGGAACTAGCTCCTAGTAAAACTCTAAATAAAGGTGCTGTATTTAAGCTGATTTCATTCTTTTTCTTAAGTTCTTCTTCCGGCTTTGGTTTGGGATTAAAATCGGTTCCTTCTTGGGCTCTTGCACTTGCAACTATTACAAATAGCGAGAATAGAATGATTGGTTTTTTCATAGCATTACATTTTTAGGATTAATTATTAATAGTAAAATGTAGAATTATGCCATATTAAAAAATCAAGATTTAGGGGTTTTCAATTATAAGTCGTAAAGAAAATAAAAAGGTTGCCTTTTTGGATAAAATGAATGAAGATACTTTTTCAATTAAAATACCAATTCAACGAAAATGATTAATTGAAAAGGATTTTTTTAGTTGAATTTGTATTATTTCCTTTGAGTTCAATAATATAAATGCCCTTATTCAAAGATGTTAAATCAATCTGCTTTCGGTAGCTTCCAGAAAAGTGCATTAATTTTTCAGTGAATACAATACTTCCAAGCAAATCTGAAATTTCAATCGTCTTATCATCAGCAAGTGGTTGCTCAAAGCTTAATTCAAATTGTCCATTTGAAGGATTCGGAGAAATTGTAAATGAGTTTACATTATTATTTTCTATGACACCAGTATTACTAACATTAAGATAATACGCCACGGTATCACAACCCCAAGAATTGCAAGCAATCAAGGTAATAACATATAATCCCGAACTTCCATAAGTATGACTAGGATTATACAATGTTGAATTTCCTCCATCGCCAAAATCCCAAGAATACGTATCTGCACAACTTGATTGATTATTAAAAACAACAGTTAAACCTGTAATAGATGACAATGCGTAATTAGCTCTTGGTAGTGAATCAATGGTGATTTTTACGGAATCTATTGTATTGCCACATAATGGATTAATTGCTGTAACTGTATAAGTTATGTTATTGTATGGTTTCGCCCAAGGTCTTTGAATATTTGGATTACTTAAACCAACTGAAGGCGACCAAATATATGTAACACCCGAATTAAATGTAGCATTAAGCATAATACTATCTCCACACTTCAGCAACGTATCATTATTTGCAATAACTTGAAATGGTACAACTTTAATTTTTATAGAATCGATAATCCCAGAAATCGTATCGGTTCCATAATAAACAGTTGAAACATTTGGACTCGCTTTAGGGTTAGAAATTGTTGCATCACTCAAACCAGTAGTTGGTGACCATACAACATTAAGGTTATTAATAAAATTGCATAATACAAGAGAAACAGAATCAGCACAAGAAAGATTAACACTATCTGTTGAAATACAAATTTCATTAGCACCAATTGATGGGAAAAATTGGCGGCTTACGCTATCTATGTCAAACAATACTGTCGGAATATGAAGCCCAAATCCAACCAAATGAGAATTTTGTGCATGAAGATCAGTAGAATCCACATATTGGGGATCAAAATAATATGGATTAGTATCCCACCAGCCAGTTGTTGGTTCACTATAATTATTATTTATGAATGTATCAGTTGAGAAACCGTAGTTAAAGTAAAAAGACTTTGGGAAATTATTATTCTTGTAGACACCGTAATACGATTGGCAATCTAATAAATTATTAACAGCAAAATTATTATTGTAAATGTTACAATTGTTTGACCAAAACTGAACATAATTATAAAAAAAATTATTACTAATCTGAGAATAATCTGAAGAACCAATACTAAAAGTATTAAATGATTTATTTCCAATGTATTTACAATTATTACAAAAACTTATAAAAGCTCCATTATTAAATTCGTTATTAATAATTTGAACACCTGGAGAATAAGAAACTCTTAAAGAGGGAGTGCCGACAAGGGTATGTATGATATTGTTTTTTATTATTGCTCCAGCAGAAGCATATCCAATAGAGGTTTTACCAATTAATGTACTATTAATTACATTTATTAAAGACGCATTCGAAGAAATCGCATAATAAGCTGCGGAAAGTTTGCAGTTTTCAACATATAATTTTCCACTACTCATATCAATTGCTGTCCCAACACCTGTTAAATTTTTAATAGTAAGATTTTTGAAATAAAATGTTTGCCCCCCTCCCAAGAATACCGTATTAGCAAGCGAATTGCAAGAAATTGTAACTGCACTAGAATCCCCTGACTCTGATTGAAATGTAATTGTATTGGAAGGTGTAATAGGAAACCAAATATCAATCTGTTCATTGTATACCCCATCTCTAATATTAAAAATAACAGGACCTGAAAGACCAGCAGAACTCAAAGAAGAAACAGCACTTGTAATATTAGGATAATCAGGAGATGTTCCACCAATGGTATATGTTCCCGACAATTGAGCTTTTACAAATAATGAATAAAACAAGCAAAAAATCAATAATAGTAATTTCTTCATGAATCTAATATAATTATTTATTTGGGTAAATACAATTAATAGTAAATTCTTATCTTTCAGTCCTAATTCGTTTTATGAAAATTCTTATAAAAAATATAAAAGAACTAGTTCAAGTTGAGGAAACTCCAAGATTAAAAGTTTCGGGTGCTGACATGAAATCTATTTCTTGTATTGCCAATGCTTGGCTTGCCATTGAAGAAGATAAGATCGCAGGATTTGGAAAGATGGAAGATTGGGAAGGCATTTCGGATTGGACTAACCTAACTATTATTGATGCCTCTGATAAAATTGTAATGCCCTCCTATTGTGATAGTCACACTCACATTGTTTATGCAGGCAGCCGTGAAGGAGAATTTGTTGACAGAATAAATGGATTAACCTACGAACAGATCTTTGAACGCGGAGGAGGAATTTTAAATTCTTCGAAAAAATTGCATGATGCATCCGAAGAAGAATTAGTGGAAAGTGCTTTAAAACGTTTGCACGAGATCGCCATGCAAGGTACCGGTGCTGTTGAAATAAAAAGCGGATACGGACTAAGCGTTGAAGCTGAATTAAAAATGCTTCGTGTCATAAAAAAATTAAAAACACTTTCTCCTTTAACAATAAAAGCCACATTTCTTGGTGCACATGCCATTCCGAAAGAATATCAGGAATCAAGACGAAAATATATAGATCTGCTAATCAACGAAATGATGCCAAAAATTGCTAAAGAAAAATTAGCAGATTTTTGTGATGTTTTTTGCGAGCAAAATTATTTTACCAAGGAAGAAACGATTGAAATATTGGGGCATGCAAAAAAGCTCGGAATGATCCCTAAAGTACATGCAGAACAATTGAGTAACTATGGCGGGGTTTTAGCAGGTGTTGAAGCCGGAGCAATTAGTGTTGATCATTTGGAGTTTGTTGGTGACAAAGAAATTGAAGCATTAAAAAATTCGAAAACAATGCCAACCATTTTACCGGGTGCAGCCTTTTTCTTAGGATTGCCATTGCCACCTGCCCGTAAAATGATAGATGCAGGTTTGCCCTTAGCTGTTGCCAGTGATTATAATCCGGGAAGCAGTCCGAGTGGAAACATGAATTTGATGCTCTCACTTTGTTGTATTCAATATAAAATGACTCCGGAAGAAGCTATCAATGCAGCAACAATTAATTCTGCCTATGCAATGGACCTGAGCAAAACACATGGAAGTATTGCAATTGGCAAACAAGCGAATATATTTATCACAAAAGAAATTCCGAATTATTCGTTCATCCCCTATTCCTTTGGAAGTAATTTGATTGAAACGGTAATTATTGGCGGCAAGGTGATTGCTTAGCCATAAAAATATGAACTATTAAAATTTAAAGAATGAATCAATTAATCGAATGTGTTCCAAATTTCTCAGAAGGAAATGACATGAACATCATTAAACAAATTACTGATCAGATAGAATCGGTAGAAGGAGTAAAATTATTAAATGTTGACCCGGGAAAGGCTACAAACAGAACGGTAGTAACCTTTGTTGGAAATCCACAAGCCGTAATTGATGCTGCCTTCTTAGCAATAAAAAAAGCGAGTGAGTTGATCGACATGAGCAAACATAAAGGGGAACATCCACGCATGGGCGCAACAGATGTTTGTCCTTTGATCCCGATTGCAGGCATTTCAATGGAAGAAACTGCCGAATATGCCATGAAATTAGGTGCCCGTGTCGGAAAAGAAATAGGTATCGCTGTTTATTTATATGAAGCAGCGCAGACAGATAAAAATAGAAATAATTTATCTGTGATCCGTGGCGGAGAATACGAAGGATTTTTCAAAAAAATAAAATTGCCGGAATGGAAACCTGATTTCGGACCTGCCGAACATTCAATAAAATCAGGATCTACCGTTATCGGTGCACGCGATTTTTTGGTGGCCTACAATGTGAATTTAAATACGACATCCACACGAAGAGCAAATTCAATAGCATTTGATGTGCGTGAAGCAGGTAGGGTAAAACGAGAAGGAAATCCTGTTACAGGAAAAATTGTATTGGATGCAAATGGAAATGCAGTGAATATTCCGGGTACTTTAAAATCAGTGAAAGCTATTGGTTGGTATATCGAAGAATATGGGATAGCTCAAATCTCAATGAACCTCACAAACATTAATATTACTTCTGTACATCAGGCATTTGATGAAGTATGCAACAAAGCAACAGATCGAGGAATAAGAGTGACCGGCTCCGAATTGATCGGATTGGTACCCTTAAAATCCATGATCGATGCAGGAAAATATTTTCTGGTTAAACAAAATCGCTCAACAGGTGTATCTGAAAAAGAGCTCATTAAAATAGCTGTAAAATCACTTGGCTTAGATGAGTTAGCTCCTTTCAAACCTGAAGAAAGAATTATAGAATATCTATTAAAAGATGGGTCCAAGTCCCGATTGATAAAAATGGATCTTGTCGCTTTCGCTGATGAAACTGCAAGTGAAAGTCCTGCTCCTGGTGGTGGATCTGTTTCTGCCTTTGTTGGCGCATTAGGTATTTCTTTGGGAACAATGGTAGCAAACCTTTCCTCCCACAAACCGGGTTGGGATGATCGTTGGAAAGAATTCTCTGATTGGGCAGAAAAAGGTCAATATTTTAAAAATGAACTTCTAAAATTAGTGGATGAAGATACAAATGCTTTTAATAAAATAATGATCGCTTTCGGTTTACCAAAAGGAAGTGATGAAGAAAAAAAGGCCAGAA